>CAZHJT010000001.1:0-42733 GCA_964533545.1 uncultured Pseudomonadota bacterium
AACGGCACGTGCTTTATCGGCAACGCGCTCTATTTTTTTGATGGAGGCAGGTGAAGCGCGTACAAGAGGCACATGTTTGATAGGAGTTTCATGCACATGCGACAATACTTGCGATGGGTTACTTAGAGCAGATGAAGGGTTATCGGTATTTGTATAACAAGCTTTACTAAGGTGCGAACACTGGATTCCCGTTTTCACGGGAATGACCCGAGAAGTTTGTGTATCATGCTTAACAATACTTGACGTGTGAGTGATCCGGTCAACCTCCTGCCCGTCAGGCGCAACTTGCCTAGGTAGAACCCCCAAATCAGAAAAATCTGATCGTAACAGGCGATCGACGGCAGAGTGATTAGAATTGATACACGCTCGCCAGAGCATTGAGCAGCCAAGCGTAAGCGCATAGAGCGCCTCTTGCGTAATAACGACAGCGCCAATCTCAAAAGGATGCGTTTTTGCTACCCAGCCTTTTTCAACAACAGTCAAACCTAAACACAATAATATTATTCTTGCTGCTCGTGATTTTTGTCTAAAATTCATAGACATTCCACCCTCCTGTCCAAACATGGCATAGGATTTGATGGGGCAGTCTATGTAATTTCAGAACAGAATGCAATGCACCACATTGTATAGGCTACAAACAAACACTGGATGCTCAGATTTTAAAGATGACCTATCTAATCTCTAGAAAAATCAGAACGTATGATTGATCGCGCCTATACGCAAAAAAAAGGTACGTATCGCAAAATAGAACTGCCCTACGAAAACAGGGCATGGTCAGAAAACGAAGGGGCTCAAGCAAAAAAACGTTTTTAATTTTACAACGCTTATTTGTTTTACAAGAAGCAACCAAAATTATGAATACTACTAAACAAAGCTAGAGTTAGCCCCCAGAAAAATAGGCCTTTTACTCCTCGCCAATTTTTTTGAATCAATGATTACAGAGCTCTAAAGTCTCATATGTCTTGAACTAGCACAGGCGCGTTACTTACTCATGAGATAATCGTACAATCTTTGCAAATATCCTCTGTTGGCTTGCCTTGCTTTCTCTTCAGCTATATTTTTTTGTAGTTGTTCGAAGGCAGCTTTCTCTTGTTGCTCTTTAGCTACTTTTAAATTTTTCCGCCAGATGCGCTCTGTCTCTTCTCTTTGCTCTTTTTCAGACTCTCGTTTTTGGTTCTCTATTTCTTGATCTACTTCCTGTAATGCCGGTAATCCTGCTTTAATTTTCGCTATCAATGAATAAAATGCTTTTTCAAATGCTGCATATTTTTCTGGATCAGCGCAAGTGACTGGTATCGTCTTGATACCAAGATTTTGATTTAAACCGGTTGATGGTGTCATAAGAATACGAAATTGCATTCTGTCTATATTTTTAATAGTATGTGGACGCGTACGAAGCGTCTCTTGAATTAAATCAACATCATCTGTTTCTTCACCATCTATTACAAATTTGCTTTTGCCTCCGAAAATCATGGTTGGTATCACTAGTTGAGAGTGAACTTTTTTTGGTATCTTAATGATCCACAACTTCCCATGTGAAGAAGCAGCGGCATGTAACGCTTCTACTTGTTCCCACTCAGCCTCATAGTTGCTATAAAATTCCGGATGCTTGAAATAGGTAAAAAGGCTCCTCATAGATAGATTTGGCGGGCAAATACTCCAACTTTTTGCAAGATAACAAGCGGTTGACTCCCAAGGCGCACCTAAGTTGCCAAAGAAAGCAGCATTCACAGATAAAAGATACTTCTCACCTTGTGTTGGTGACCGATAACCAGCATTACCTTCTTTTTGTAAAAGCTGTATGAGCGCCTGTTCATCATAAGGCTGATTAATGAGCGTTAAAAAATGCAAGGGAAAAAATTCTTTGTTGTTCGATGGATAGAACTCTGCATACACTCTTTGTGCAAGATCAATCGGCCATTCGTGGGAATGGTAATAGGTGTAATACTGCTCGCTATCTTTTAAATCTCTCATTTCCTTTCTGATAACACTTGCAGCAACGGAATTGAGCCTTTTATTGTCTTTATAGGCCTCGATGGTTTCATAAGTGTTTTTAGCCTCACGACCGGCAAAGCCTTCATCAGTCCGTATGCGCTCCAGTAAGCTAATATCCGAAAACCTTTCATCTAAAGAACGCAAGTGAGCAACTGTAGGGGCCAATTCTTTGTTTTTTGACATACCAGAATAGAATCGTTGAGAAGTGGAAGAAGATGCCGATACACGTGCGGCGATTTGCCTGCCCTGCTGCCCAAATCGACTAACAACACGCTGGCTACAACTTGCAACAAGAGGCGAGGCTGGAAAACCTAGAAGAATTCCTATCATTGCAGAATATATAAGACAATTCTTCATAGCCATCTCCAGGATTAAACCAGGTTAAAAAGCAAAACACCTCTTTCCTAATATTGTCAAAAGAGGTCGTTACAATGACTACTCGACAGCACCTTTGTACGTCTCACCTTGATCTTCAATAATCTCTTGATGCGCTTGCTTGTGGGCAAGGCCTGTCAAATACCCTTCAAGAAAACCGCGCACACGCTCAGTATATTTTTCGGGGCTATAAAAATAGGAATCGAAGTGGCAGCGCCCATTAGTAATCCAAAGCTGTTTATACGCCGATGGACAGTAGTCATAGAGCGATCTAATAGCCTCAATCGGTACTTTTATATCATTCTTACAGTTGATGAAAAATACTGGTACGGTAATTTTTTTAATCGATTCGGCAGGACTTACAGGACACAAATAGGTAACCGTACCACGCGGGTCCATATGCCCTACCGTTTTCAAAACATTCTTTATGCAGGCTTGCACATACGGGTGGAATGCATAGCGCTGCAACAAAGAGCAGCCAGGCAGGCCAAATTTGTAGCCAAAGATAGTGAATTTTACGCGTTCTAATAAACGCCTAATCACATTTTCACTCGAATCGAAGGGACAATCTAAAATCATGGCATCAAATAAGGAGCCATCATGCGCTTGCGCTTCAATAGCAGCAACGGCTCCCATTGAAAAACCATAAGCGAAGACTGGCTTACCTTTAAGGTCAGGGTGGTTTTTCACAAACTGAGCGGCGGCATACACATCATGGAGTTCATCACGACCGAACGTGCAGACTTGGCCATCATGCATCTCACCATGCGCCCTGAAATCAAAATTCAAAATATTATAGCGCCCACGCGTAAAGAGTTGGCGTAAAAATACTTGATCATATTTATTACACATGAAACCATGACACATGACGACCGTTGCCTCAGCATTAGGGTACTTAACTAATATACCCATACGCTTCAGTTTGTGCTCACTGTTCATATTTTCACGTGGATATAACATAACCCGCTCTACAGTAGCCCCTTCAATGGATTCATCGGGAGCCGCACAACCAAGCAAGTCTCCATACGGATTTGAGCATACAAGACGACACCCTGCTGGGATATTCGCCACATCCTGCCGAGCGCTCTCTTGGTTAACCTGTCCTATACCAAATTCATCTTCAAGGGCATGACTAGCCCCAGCGATACATAAAAGGCTGGTGATGGTTAATATGATACTCTTCATAGCCGCGTTCCATGCTTATATGCTTTGTTACTCTCTTTTCATACTTGAGAGTATCAAAATAACTTTTCTATTTGCAACATTATTTTTGGGTTGCCTCAATACAAGCGCTAGATGCTCTTTCATGGTGGTATATGCTGAAACCCATTGCTCTGAGCTGATTGTTACAAAAAAAGGAGCAGCCGATACAACCGTACCGACTGCTCCTTATAACCTGTTCAACCCTATTTTATGCACCATAAGCGGCAATAAAGGCCTCTAGATCCTTCTTGCACGCAATTGTATTGGAGATGCGTGGTTCCTTGCCAAGCGCAACGATGACAAAGGTAGTAACCTTGCTGATGCCAAACTCGGCAACCAGATCATCGGCTACCTCAGCGTTCACTGTATAGACACGTAGGCTATCGGGCAGCTGTTCTGCCAGCTCAGCCGCACTACTCTTCATCTTCGGGCAAGAAGCACACGAAGGCGTATAAAAATCTAACAAAATCGGCAGCTCTGAAGCGGCCAACAGCTCATCAAGCTCCGCCTTAGAAACGATCTCCTTAAGCTCCCCTGCCTCATGCGCTTGCTGTTTGTCACCGACATGAGCCGCTTGTTTCATATCCATACCTGGGGTATAGCCAATGTCTGCCAAGAAATTCAAGGCATCAAGCGATGCACACGCACCTTCACCAGCGGCAACGATCGCTTGCTTATAGCGTCTGTCTTCAACTTCACCAGCGGCAAAAATACCGTGCACCGACGTTGCCTGGCTACGCTCTTTAACCAAAACAAAACCCGCAGCATCACAGGCTACAATATCCCTCACAAGGACAGAGTTCGGGGTATGCCCTATTGCCAAAAAGACACCGCTGGTAGGCATTAACCTTTCTTTACCCGTTTTGGTATCGTGCAGCTTTATATGGGTTACCTTTTTGATAGAGCGTGTTCTACCCTTTGCATCAACTTCATTATACTGCGCGCCGATAATTTCACGGGGTTCAACGTTATACACTACGGTTATTTTATCGGAGGTCTTAAGGCGCTCCTGCATACGTGCGGCAGCGCGCATACTTTCTTTACGCACGAGCATGGTCACCGATTTGACATGGGGAACCAATTGGAATGCCTGCTCTATCGCTGAATCGCCACCACCAACAACAACAACGTCTTTGCCTTCAAAAAAGAGCGCGTCACAGACCGCACAGGCCGTTACCCCATGCCCCCAATATTCAGCCTCGCCAGGAATGCCTAGCTTAGTAGGTGTTGCCCCTGTGGCAATAACAATACTCATAGCCAAAAGCTCGGTGCCATCTTGGGTGGTAACCTGATACGGCCAGACACTGGTATCGATCTTCTCTACCATATCACTGATAAACTCAACACCAAGCCCTTTTGCCTGTTCATGCATCCTATCAATAAGATCTGGCCCTAAAATAGAAGCTTCCCCTGGCCAGTTCTCAACAAGCGTTGTTTTGGTCAGAAGACCCCCTGGCTCATTTCCTTCAATAACGACCGTTCTTAAGCCTCCTCGCCGACCATAAATAGCGGAGGTAAGTCCGGCAGGTCCTGAACCAACAATGACGAGCTGTACAAGATTTTTCTTACCATAGGCATTTTCAAGCCTGATAACAGCGTGATCCGCTCCCTCAAGCTTACCGTTTTTGTAGCGAGAGGCGCCCAGATATGAACCCGCAAACAAAGCCATTACAACTGCCATACCCATTACGCGCACAATCGTTCTCGAGGAATCAAAAGATGGTACCATTACCACTCCTTCAGGTTTGTTATATAAGAAATACCGCCCAACCAACTAGACAAACTGCATATTTTAAGCCATAATTATTATGCTTTATGTACGATTACAAAGCTCCTTAAGAATGACCATAACAACGTTTTTAACCAAAAAGGCTCCAAATGATCATTACAAATAGAATTTATTCGATCATGCTCGCCATAAGCATGATCGGTAGTATAGCTCAGATATCGGCAAGCGAAAACAAGCTTGATAAAAATCATGAACAAGTGAGCCTCCAGCAACAGAATGCCGTTAAGCAAGAAGCGTTTGACGCCTGCCTCAAGGTGCATGCCGATCAACTGCAAGAGCTTATCATGGTAGTATCAGATCTTCAGGCGATCGTTGTCAACAATGGTATCCTCGTTACCAATAAACGAGAGACCATTCAGTCACTGCAAGCAATAACCATCTGCATGGAAGCATTAAAACAAAGGTTGCATCTCCTGACAAAAATGGAAGATATAGCGAGTCTGGCCGTTACCACAAGCGCTTTTATCGACCATATTCAAACAGCGATCAACAACAACTGTAAAGAAATTGCCCCGTTTGACCTTGAAGCAGCCATTACACGCGGTAGCAACCTTATAGATGGCTCTGAAAAACTTGATGCCCAGATGCGCAAAAATGCTGTTGCGTTGACCAAACTCACATCCTCATCTCAATCGATTGGCATCTCTTGGTATAATAAAGCATACCGTCTTTTTGATTCCCATATCGTGCAGCCGGGAAACACATACAATCTATTGGCTCCTGCGTTTCCCTATATCGGCACCAACAGCGAATTAGCACTTTCTGCTGCAGCGCTGGCAAGCTTAGCTGCTTATAAATTTTCGTACCTCGACCATACACCTGAAGATCTTGCACTCGAAAAGGATTTCAGGGTGAAGAATCCTCATTATGGCCAGGCTGCGCAAGACGGTCTTAATGTTACTGATCCTGTTATTCCCAACCCACACCGCGGTCTCCATCCAGAAAAATTTGATTACATGAGAGATAACGAAGGGAACGGGATTTCACTCGATAAATATAAAATCATAGATACTAATGCTAAGCCAAAAGCAGATTCATACGCCACCACACTCTATAAAAAATTCGTATACCACCTGCGCACGACCGCAGGTCTTGGTTATCCAATCAGAACCAAGCGGGGCGATATCGATTATGATGGCTATCATAAAACGCACCCTATAGGACACGTGAGTCACCTTGAAAGTTTATGCTTTGGAACACCCTCATTGTTCTTGTGGCTATGCGCTCGCAGCGCAGTGCCATCATCGAGCGCGTGGAAAAATTTCTGTGCATCGGCCGACCAAAAAACCAAACAGCTGGCAAATTTTCTTAAAGGCGGCGCTCATGCTACCAAAGGGATCGCATCGGGCAGAGCTACCATTCCAAAAGCGACCTTTGCCGACATAACAGGACTCGCACAAGCAAAAGAGGTACTTGGCTCACTGATTCCTTTATTCCTTGATCCAGAGGCAGCAGTTCGAGCAGGCAGAGTGCCCGATTTAGGCTACATTTTCACAGGTGACCCTGGTAACGGTAAAACCTTTATTGTTGAATGCCTGTGCGGCTCAATACGTGAAGCATTGACCAAAGCAGGGAAAAATCCTGATGATTTCACCTTCATTTCAGTGCAAGCTTCTGCTGTACTCCATTACGGTATCAGTGAGATCATGCAATACGCAAAACAGAACGCGCCATGCATACTCTTTATCGATGAGCTTGACATGCTCCAATTGCGGCGGACGGGCGATGCTCGACTGCTTGGTGATTTTTTGGTTGAAATTAACGCATGCTTTAAATCCGACCCTACAAAGCCGGTCGTTATCATGGCAGCGACCAACTGCCCAACGCACTGCGACAAAGCATTATTCCGTGATGGCCGACTCGGCACTCATATCGAATTTGAACTACCAAAAAAGCTTGATCGTAAAGAGTTTTTAACGAAAAAACTGAGCAATCTTGCCTTTGACATTACGCAGTTCGACATTGAACGCCTGACATTAGAAACTGATCACCTGTCATACGCTAATATTGAATGGCTCATCAATCTTGCCGCTATGCATGCAAAGCTCGAAAAGCAGCTTTTACAGCAACAGCATATCGATCAAGTGCTTGATTATCGATTCCGTTCTATTCTGTTCAATAGCCGCTCAGAACAATCACCACAAGAACTGGCATTGATCGCTGCCCATATAGCAGGAAAAGCCCTTGTAGCCACTCTATTTAGCGACCTGCTCGAGCGTGGCGTAGCACGTGCTACTATCTTGCCATATGAGGCTAAACTCAATGAAGAGCTACCTGGTATGGCCCTCGCCCTACCAAAAGATCGTGAAACACCTCCTGCTATAGAATATGGCAAACTCTGCACCTACAACTATTACGATCGCTTTAACCCGCATGAGTATGACAACAGACACGCTCATCAATTCAAGGCACTTATTCAAGAGTTATTGGCAGGCTTTGTTGCTGAAGAGCTTCTGTTTAATGCCCCGAGCTCATACAGCTACAATATAAAAGATGAAAACCAAGCGCGTACTTTAGCAAATCATATGATTGCGCCGGGTGATGCATTGGAAAAAATGTCTGAAGAGCAAAAAAACAGCATGTTACAGAAAGGTATGCTGCTTAAAGAGCAGTGCAAGAAGGATGTCACGGAACTACTGACAGAATTCCGCCCTGCACTTGAACTCTTGCACCGCGTATTGATGGCAGAAAAAATCCTCACCGGTGATGAGATTAAACAGGTTATTGCGTATGCTATGAATCCTAAAACGGTGGAAGAGGATACGCCGACTACCGCTGCTGCAGCGGCGTAACAAACATTGCATAAAACACACGCTGGTCATCCCCGCGCCCTGTCCGCCGTAACTTGCCAAGCCTGAAGGCGTGGATAAGTGAAGGCTGGAAGGCGGGGATCCATGCTGTGAAAATTTATTCCTTTTTAAGTTCCGCCCAAGGATAACTTTTCCCAAAAAAATTTGATCTGTTATGACTCTAAACATATTTTTTAGATGGCTCTATAACGGACTACGTCATGAGTGGATAAAGCCTGAACTACCTCTAATTTGAAGAAATACAACAGCATGGATCCCCCGACTTCGTTTATCCGTGCCTACAGGCTCGGCAAACTACGACGGGCAAGCTCCCTGCGCCCTGTCCGGCATAGCCTTAGCGACGACGGAAGGGATGACCCAACCGGGTATATTGTTGCTCCAACTGCCTGGTTCAGTTTCGCTCACACGACCTATCATCATCGCCTGTCAACAACGCCGCCTAAT
This sequence comes from uncultured Pseudomonadota bacterium, assembly GCA_964533545.1. Taxonomy (GTDB): domain Bacteria; phylum Babelota; class Babeliae; order Babelales; family Vermiphilaceae; genus JAFEAZ01. The sequence goes on from CAZHJT010000001.1 coordinate 8,617, forward strand.
ACATCAATCATCGCTATACGCTCTTGATAGCGGCCACCTAAAAACTGTGCTCTGTTCCAGGCCGTAACGATGGCAATAAGTTCATCACACGAAATATAATCGGACGGTATCACCAATACATTGCAGTTGTCATGCTCGACGCTCAAACGCGCAAGCTCAGCAGTATGCGCAACAGCTGCGTAGATGCCGGCAAAGCGGTTAGCTGCAACGGCCATACCAACACCGGTAGCACAGAACAAGAGCCCTTTTTCAGCAGCTCCAGTCTGTATTAATGAACAAACAGCATGCGCAAACAGGGGATAATCGCTGCGCACTTCATCAGACGCGCCGACGTCTATCCACGCAACATTACTGATCGCTTGCTGTATGAACTGTTTCTGCGCAAAACCACGATGGTCAGCGCCAACGGCAATCTTCATGCAGCACCACTGGCAGCTACAGGCTCAGCGACAGGCAGCATTTTCTCCGCATTAGGAATATGCCACGCAAGCTCCATCTTTTTAGACAAAGAACGTATGCATAATGCCATATCCTGCACCGTGCTATCGAGAATAGGTTTTTCATCAACAGTCAATGCATTAAACTTTATCTCATAGACCGTTTTAAAATGATTATATCTTCTGCCAAAAAAGGAAATATACTCTGGATTCAAATAGATCACCTTCATATCTAACGGTGTATAGACTTGATCCTTCACGCGCAACGAAAAGGACCATTCAGCATCCTTTTCATCTAAATGAGCAACACTCGACAATAGATAAAAGGTAATAAAATGCTTGTTCTCTTCTAATTGGCGCCGCAAGAAATTATTGCGAAACTCCAGCCCTTTTCCAGCCTTGAGTGCATGCGCAGATACATACGCAGAACGCACAGCGCCAGACAACCATAATGCATCAAAAAGACATACGGTCGACAACTGATCATACAGATATAATGAACGAATATATGATTGTGGTTCTTTAGTGAACTGCTCAACTGGCTCACCTTGGTAAAAGGTGTTCTTGTGCCAATCTGCCATGCGACAACACCCAGAAAGGGTGAGCAACAGAGAACTATACGCTATACATGCTATCCGTATTCGTTTCATTATCTTCCTCTTTTTTTTCACGAGAGAGCTTGCTCGTTGTGTAGTGTATGCTTAAGCTCTAAACTTGTATACAGTATCAAGCGTAGCCTAAAAAAAAGGCGGACATTTTACAAGGCACCCCTATCAACTGAAGGCGCACCCTATGAATAGAGTTTCGCTGCTGCTCGCATGGCGTTATGTAAAAAGTGCTCATACCGAGCGGAGTATCAACAGTATGGCACGTATCTGTTTCGGCGGTGTCTTTATAGGGACATTCGCACTCGCATTGGTACTGGCAATTATGCAAGGGTTTGAAAAGGTCACCCATGAAAAATTACGCGGCATTCATGCACCAATCAACATACGATCGTCAGGTGATTACTTGAATATCTCGGCACTCGCCACCATCTTCACGCAAGAGTTTCCTGAAATAGCCGCATACAGCCCAAGCGATACGCAACAAGTTATTATGCAAACGACCGACGGCGATACTGACTTTACCATCGTAGCACTCAAAGGTGTTGTCCCTGAAAAAGAAGCAGCGCTCGCAACACTAGCCAAACGTTTTGTCACAGCAGATGGGGTTACCTTTGTAGAGGCATTGAAAGGCAACAAGCTTATTCTTGGTAAAAAGTTGGCACAAGAACTCAATGTTGTCGTTGGTGATACCATTGATCTCCTGTATACCCATGAACACCAAACACGTCACGGCAAACTTGCTCTTGAACAGAGCACAGCTCAGGTGGGTGGCATTTTTGACAGCGGCATCGATGAATTCGATTCAGCTATGGCACTCTGTTCGCTCGATTTTTTACAGACGCTCTTTGATACTGAGCCAACTCATATTGGCCTAACACTGATACCAACAGCCAATGAGCAGGCAACGATCGAGCGCTTACAAAAACGCTTAGGACTTGATGTATTTTCGTGGCAAGAGCTCTATCCAGCCCTCATTGCAGCGCTGAAACTCGAAAAATATGCCATGTTTTTAATTTTAGCACTCATCACCCTCGTGGCCAGCATGAATATTATTTCGCTGCTCTTCATGCAGATAACGCACAAACGAGCCGATATCGCCATGCTCAAAGCGATGGGTATGCCCGATGTTGCCATAAAAACTATTTTTGTCATCATGGGGACAACCATCAGCTGCGCAGGAGCTCTAGGTGGCCTTATTGCTGCCACCATTGTCGGTTTTTTTCTTGATCGCTACCCGCTTATTACCTTGCCAGATGCCTACTACGTATCCCATTTACCTATACAGATGAGCTGGTCGATCATGCTCCTGGTAGCTGCCGTCACCCTGCTGCTCGGCTTTGTAGCAAGCTGGATCCCTGTGTCACGTATCGGCTCCATCACAATCGCCAAAGTGCTGCGCATGGAAGCCTAGAGCTTTTTAAAGGCCGCTATAGCGTTGCGTGCAGCCACTGTGTGATCAAGCATCGGCAATGGATAGGTTGGCACAACAGGGCTGGTCGCTTTAAAAAGTGCATGTATCTGCCGAGGTGGCAGATCGGCAAGTTCAGGCAACCATCTTTTTATATACTCAGCGTCAGGGTCGAATTTTTTCTGCTGCACCCATGGATTAAAAACGCGAAAATAGGGCTGTGAGCAGGTGCCAGTCGATGCAACCCATTGCCAATTACCATTATTAACTGCAGGGTCATAATCAACCAAGTTGTGTGCAAAATACCGCTCACCCCATCGCCAATCGATCTGTAAATCTTTCACTAAAAATGATGCGGTCACCATGCGTACGCGGTTATGCATGAACCCAGTGGTATTTAATTCACGCATACCAGCATCAACCAACGGAAAGCCGGTCATACCATCACACCATGCTTGAAACTGCTTTTTATCATAGCTCCAGCGCAGATCATCATACCGCTCGACGCCAGCATGCCCCAAAAGCTTTGGGTTATGAAAGAGCAGGTGCGTAAAAAAATCCCGCCAATACAGCTGAGCAATAAGTGGATTCTGCAAACCAACCGCCTTGACGAGCGCATAATAGACCTGGCGAACCGACAACAGACCGAATTTAAGGTAAGCGGACAGATGCGTCGTGGCAAGCGCAGGAATGTTGCGCTCGGTGGCATAGTGCGCAAACTGCTTCAACGAATGGAGTATCTCCTGTGCATCTGTATGGGTTCCATGCACAATGAGCTGTTTATTGCCGTCAGGCATCAGCTGTGTATACAGATCTTTTTTCTGCGCACTCGCAATAGCAGCGGTATACCAATGCACATCGGGCTGCTCATGCGGCTTTTCCACCGGCAAAAGGCGTGCGGCTTTAAAAAATGGCGTGTATGTTTTGTACGGCGTGCCGCCACCAGTCTTTACCATCTCTGGCTCTTGTAATAACAGATCATTGCAGGCAACTACCGCCACACCACGCGCAGCACAGATTTTTTCAATGGCCGCATCACGCTTGCCACTAAAGGGCGTGTAATCTCTATTATAAAAAACAGCATCGATCGATGCTTCAGCAACGATGATGTCCACACAATCGGCCGGATCCCCATAAAAAAGGTATAAACGCCCAGATTGTGCATGTAGTTGCGCATCAAGATCCTGAAGCGCCTCTACCATAAACTGTATCGCAGCATCACTGCGGTACTGATTGCCCGACCCCACCTGTTTTGGATCAACGATAAAACAGGCCACTACCTGCTGCGATTGGCGTATCGCCTGCGCCAGGCCATGATTGTCATACAAACGCAGATCGCGTCTGAAAATAAACAGCGATCGCTTAAATTGTTTGGCATTATGCATAGAGTCATATCCCTACTTAAAAGGCGAATAATGCCCCTTATACTACCCTGAGCTACTAGTCTTTACAAGTCATTCAATCTGAATTATACTTAACGAATGACAAATCCCAGCAAATAAGTAATAAACGCCTCAAAGGAATCCTATCTGTATGAAACTCAAACATTTAATGCTATCAAGCGCAATGCTGGTAACATGCCTTTTCGCCAACGCTGCCCTCGATTCGCTGCATGGCGAAAGAGAAGAGCGTAATGATAAAGAATTGACGCGTCTTACTACTCAGGAAGCCAATGAGGAAAATACTCTTGCCAATCAACAGGAAGCCCATCAGGCAACTTTGCAAGAGCTTGAAACAGCCGAAGAACAACGTGCTGTAGTATTTAAGAGTATCCAACCTTTGTTTGAAACAGGCTATCCGAACGGAGCAGCGTTTACAAATATGGTCAAACGTTTTAGCGATCTCGATAAAGAATGTTCTTTTCTAGGCAAACGCCGTAACAAGCAAGAAGAAGATCTTACAAAGCAAAAAAAACGAACCGCTCAAGCCATCGTTGACCTGAGCATCGCAAAGATGGCACGAAACCAATCATTTTAACAAAGGAATCCTATCTGTATGAAACTCAAACATTTAATGCTACCAAGCATGATGCTGTTGACCTCTTTTGTGCCAAGCGCCGCGGTCGATGGCGCTGAAGAGACCATTGAGTCACTTAAAAGCCTCTTTATCAAACAAATTACAGCTTACGACAAAGCTTACGAAAAACATGTATTATACCATAAACTGTTGAAAAAAATGAAATCTGAGATCGGCAGACCGGACAACGAAGGGGAAGAACCTCACGAAAGAGAACGCAGGCGCCAGCTTTGTTTTGGCATGGCAGATCAATTAATGAGGCAACTACCCGATGTAGTGGAAGAAGAGCACAACCTCTGGTTAGCCGCCCACGAAACCGCCTCACGAGCGAACGCTCTGCAAAAGTCATGCGAATCTAAAAATCAATAACCAGAGATCTTAAATATGAATCCAACAGTAACCCGTGTCATCCTACCGACACTTGTGCTCATTAGTTGCGCAACAAAGGCGGCAGAACTGCCATCATCGAAAGCCTCCAAAAATGCTGGGCCGGTGCTAGCTCTCAAGCCAGAGCGTAAACGCCCACTACGTATAGGATCTATAAGCGTAATACTTAGCGCTCAAAGAGCGAACAAAGCGCATGAAATGTTAAAAAGACAGAAGAATGCGATTCTTAAAGAAATGCACTCCAGCGAGGAAACGGTCAATAGTCTCTCCAACAGCCCTGATCCAAGAATCCTTGCAAAAGCGCAGCGAAAAGAGCTGCGCACGCAGAAAGAACAACATAAAGCAGCAATCGCTCTTTGCCCACGAGAGCAACAAGCTCAATTCGCTGCTATCTTACGCAAAGAGCGTAAAGCAACAAAAGATCAGTTCAGACAACAACGACTAGAACTTGATGACTATTTCAAGACCTGTTGCACGCGTGCGGAAGAAACGCGCACAATGGCGACAGAGAGCCTGGACAAGCTGAAGGCTGTGAAACAGGGATACGATCGCATCGATCAGCTCCGTCAACTTAATAATGCCTCAGCCCACAAAGCGTATACAGAAAGCAAGCGTCAACGCCGCCAATAAACGGGCGAGTGTTAGGCCTACATCATACGGTACTTAGAAGGGGGGCTCTATCAAAAGCCCCCTTTTTTATGTCATGGAGCCCTGCTCTGACAAACCTTGTCAACAGCAGCCTTTGTCCTGATATCTTGACCTGGCCATACAGTTTGAATTATAATTGATTTTAATGCAAAGCCCATATTGGCGTATGTTTTTTATACAAGAGGTACAATCTGTATGAAGTCTCCTATCACATTGTTCCTAGCGCTGGCGAGCTTATTGGTTATACCTGCAAGCCACACGATGCATCAAAATCCTACAACTCAACCGCACATCAGCAAATTTTCTGAAGCACTCTATGGCATAATGGAGGCTAAGACAACCGTTGAAACCGCTCATCTCCTCCAATCCTTATTACAATCTAAAAAGCCTGCCGAAATAAAAAGAATGTTTGACTCCCAGTCAACAGCTTACATACAAGATACTGTAGGAAATCCTAGAATTAAAACACTTGATACTGTCGCTCAAGAAGATCAGCTAAGAAATATATTCAACACATATTCTACAGAGCAGCAAGCAAAATTTGTTGCACGTACGTTACGCGAATCAGACAATCAAAAAAAAGCAATACAACACACGAGAGAGTATGAGAGAGATCTCAAAAAACTCTCTGACTCTATGGCTCTTGAAAAAGAAGAGCTCAAAAAGCTATGGCTAGATTATGATAAAAGCCATACAACCAAAGAAGATCTACAAGAGCAGACCGCTCTAGCAAAAAGCAGAGCTCAAGAGCTTCACGCACTAACAAAACGCTATGATGGAAAAATGCATGCCCTCACAGGACAGCATGTACAAAAACTCTTACCAACGCGAAGACTTCAACCAATAGATCTGACACCAGCTGTCGATCCATTAGACTAAGAGCCTGGATCCCCGCTCAAGGCGGGGATGACTTGGATGGCCATTTTTTGTGCATGGATTAACGAGCTTTGCTATATCTCTACGCCCAGCAATCGATTCTTACTCGCTGCTTATAACAGCTCGGTAGCCAATTGGCTCAAGCGGCTGCGTTCAGTCGTTTCAAGGTACACCGATCCAAACAGATCCTGTCCCTTGAATTTTTCACTCGTAATCACCAAACCATTGCTGCTAAAATCTAAATAAGGCGTATCGATCTGATACGGGTCCCCTGCAAGAATAATCTTACTCCCCTGCCCTACGCGGCTCACGAGCGTCTTGACCTCATGCGGCGTTAAATTCTGCACTTCATCGATGATGATATATTGATACGGAATCGAGCGCCCACGCATATAGGTAATCGCCTCAAGGCTGATTTTTCCCTTCTCTATCAGATCATCAAGCGCGGTGATGCCCGTTGAGCTTTCATGCTGGTACTGTCCACCACCTTTGTGATAATTCTGGTTGCCGTGGTGCCCTTTTGATTGTTGATAAAAACGTTGTCTGCGCTCACGACGGTTGTGCGTGCCGCGGTGCGCTTCATGGTAGCCATCACGCGACTCATGTTCAAGCACCTGCATATGTCTGCCCATAGCAGCCGACTGGAAAATAAACTCCATATTATCAAAGACGGGCAACATCCACGTATGTAATTTCTCTTCCAACGTACCTGGCAAATAACCGACATCCTTGCCTAAGGGCACAATGGGACGAGCCACAAGCATTTTCTGATAGATATCATCAACAACAACTTGATGCAACCCCGCCAGCAACGCGAGAAATGTTTTACCCGTACCTGCAGGGCCAAAGATAGTAATCAATTCGATGGCAGGATCAAGCATCAGATTAAGCGCCATAAGCTGCTGAGGGTTGCGCGCTTTAAACGGCCACTGGAATTCAGGGTCAAAGACTGGAACAAATTTGTGGTGCCCTAGATAGCGAAAAATCTGATAGTTGTGCGGATTGTGCTGACTTTCAAGGAGCACGAACTGATTTGCCACTAACGCATACTGTTCTATGGCTGCCTGCAGCTGCTCGGGGTTATCTTTGGTGAGCTGTACGGCAGGAACTGGTATGCGTACCCAGCCATGATAAAACGACTCTTCGCTCGTATGATCGGTGACATAATCAACAGCCGCAATGCCCAGCGCATCCGCTTTAATGCGCGCATTAAGATCTTTGGTCACAAAGCGAACATCAAAGCCCTGCTTTTGTAGGGTATAGGCTGTAAGCAGCGCTTGGTTGTCATTGATATCTAACGCAAAAGGAATCTTGTACTTAGTATCGGCATCCAAAAAAGCAACGCGCAACGTAGAGCCATTGTCCAACGCGACACCTTTACTTAATGAACCACGATCACGTAGCTCATCGAGTAATCGTATAACAAGACGCGCACTACGTCCTCTATCGGTGCCTTCTCGCTTGAAACTATCAAGCTCTTCTATCATAACACCCGGTATACAGACATGCGCACCTGCAAATGCAAACAGTGCTCGCGGATCATGCAGCAGCACGTTCGTATCAAGAATATATAATTTTTCATTCATAGCTTATGTACCCTTACTTTATAAAACAACGGCTCTTCTTTTCTCACGTGATACAATAGAGCTTTTCACGTGCAGTGTAAAAGAGTAATTTTACTGAGCGACAAACCTCGAACAACCAGCCAACTCTGTACTAACCAATCATTGATGCTACACTAGCTTTTTGTATTATGAATGTGGTTACCTTACTATCCTTTTTCACGCGTAGCAAACAACTACGCTTTTGAGGCTTCCAATGGCAGGATCTAAAGATCTTTCAGTCCTTCGTCACTCTGCGGCACATGTTCTTGCTCAAGCGGTTTGTGAACTGTTTCCCTCAACGCTGCTCACTATTGGGCCTGCAACGGCAGAGGGATTTTTTTATGACTGTCTTCCCGTAGGCGGCAATTTTAAAGAAGATGACCTACCGCTGATAGAAGCGCGTATGCATGAAATCTCAAAACGCAATCTACCCATGAAGCATGAGCAGATCAGCAAAGAGCGTGCACGTGAGCTGTATAAAGATAACCCATTTAAGCTTGAACTAATCGATCAGATTCCTGGCGACACGGTCGGACTAGCAACGCAAGGTGATTTTTATGATCTCTGTCGTGGTGGACATGTTGCAAGCACTGGCGATGTAAAACATTTTAAACTGTTGGCAATTTCTGGCTCTTACTGGCGCGCCGATCGCAACAACCAACCATTACAACGCATCAGTGGTACCGCCTTTTATACTGCGGAAGATTTTGCCGCCCATGAACAGGCGCGCGAAGATGCTTTACGCTATGATCACCGCAAATTAGGCAAACAGCTTGATCTGTTCTCGTTCCATGATGAAGGTGTTGGTTTTCCTTTTTTCCATCCTAAAGGCAAACTGATTCTCAATCTAATGACCAACTATATTCGCCGGTTATTAGAAGAACGTAACTATTTAGAAATTGCCACCCCAGCATTGCTCAATGAATGCCTCTGGAAGCAATCTGGCCATTATGCGCATTACAAAAAAAATATGTTCTTCTCAACCATGGAAGATGCTACCTACGCGCTCAAACCGATGAACTGTCCAGGCTCTATCATTATCTATCGTGACCGCCCACGCTCATATCGCGAACTGCCATTGCGCCTTGCTGAATTTGGGCAAGTGCACCGCTTTGAACTATCAGGCGTGTTGCATGGCCTGTTTCGTGTGCGTGAATTTACGCAAGATGATGGGCATATTTACTGCACGCCGGAACAGATCGAAGCTGAAGTAACCTCAACTATCGGCATGGTCTACACGGTACTGGCCAAGTTTGGCTTTAACGAAATCGAAGTGCGTGTTGCAACGCGTCCTGACAATGCAATGGGCAGCGATGAGTTGTGGGATACTGCAACACAAGCGCTTAAAAATGGTTTGACCTCATCAAACGTGCCGTTCAGCATCTGTGAAGGTGAAGGCGCTTTTTATGGACCAAAAATAGAGTTCCATATTAAAGATTCTATGGGCCGCACATGGCAATGTGGCACGATCCAGGTCGACTTCTTTATGCCAGAAAATTTCGATCTCACCTATGTTGCGCCGACAGGCGATCGCAAACGTCCAGTTATGGTGCACCGCGCAATCTTTGGCTCATTTGAACGCTTTTTAGGTATTCTGCTTGAGCATTACAAAGGGTTGTTGCCATTCTGGCTCTGCCCGGTACAGGCAACCGTGCTGACCATTACTGACGAACAGCGTGAGTATGCACAGCAGTTGGTAAACACACTCAACAGTCATGGTATACGCACTGAGATGGACCACACGTCAGATCCATTGGCTGGTAAGATTAAAACTGCGCAGATTGCCAAAACGCCATGGATGCTTGTTATTGGCAAAAAGGAGATGGCGAATAATACCATTACCTTGCGCCTGCTTGATGGCAAACAGGAGTTTGGTCTTACGCTTGATGCGCTTGTAGAACGCGCAAAGGAATTGACGAAGTAATATCAAGCTTCTTCTTCGAACTCACCAAACTCCTCTATCGAACAAAAAAGTATCTCTTCTAGGTCATCCCCGCCTGCGCTGGGATGACCCAAAAAAGACGTAATTACTCCACTAAATTTGGTTCACACGGCCTAGCAGTTACTCTACCAATCTACTTTTTTGGCAAAAAACCTGCTTGCTCTAAGGTATTTTCAGGGGCAGGCACTAAACGCATTAAGTTTTTGACCGGATGCGAACCGCCTGTATCGAGCAATACATCAATATCGCTTCGCGTCGCTTTGCGACATATAGCTTGGCACTGTTGCAAGGTCATCTTTCTAAAAAATGCTTTCTGTTCTGGTGTCAAAGCGACCGTTGCCACTCTTTCAGAATTCGAATCAACACAGAGGATATTCGTATACGCGTCGTCGCTATCAAGATCGACACCCTCTTTGAGCATTTTACATGATCTAGCATCAACAGAAGAGATGGTATCCATATAACACTCCGGCCGAAGCTCATTAAAAACGTGAACATAGATCTTCTTCCATGGAGCTATGAGAGTAAGAAAGCTATTACGCATTTCTGTGCGCTCAAATGGATACTTCTCTATAACATGCGTATGCTCTGATCGTGCATAGGCACCAATCATAAAAAGTAAATCATCAGGCAACGAACGTTTCGCATCATGCCATATCGCGCGCGCATTATATTGTGGATGCTGAAAGCAGGGCATCTGTGACCAGCAGTGTAGCGCAGAGCAGTAAATCGATTCTTGGTGGCGACGCTCTTGCACTACTTGACTTGCATGCAGCAGATGTGCAGACACCAACAGAGTAACTATAAGTACGGCTATTTTTGCCTCGACACAATGCATATTCTATTCCCTCACGCAATCAACGCTAACGCAACAAGCTTATTGGAATATTCCCTTATCGGGCAAATCTTGTTACCATATCATCAATAATTTTTCTCTCGTCACTACACTATTAATGGTACTGTATATGCCTAAACCAAATTTGCAACTTATCTACGTATCCGACATTAAACGATCAACCGATCTTTACAAAAGCTTATTTGAGGCCGACCCGGTCTTTTCAAGCCCTCGTTACGTAGCCTTTTCTGCTGGTGGTGAAGCATTTTTTGCGCTGTGGACTGGTGGAGCAAAACCTGACCTATCAACCCCTCGCTTTTCCGAAATCGGCATCTTACTTCCATCAAACGAAGAGGTTGATCTGCTTTTTGAAACCTGGAAAAGTAACCCCGATCTCACGATTGTACAAGAACCAGAAACACTGGTATTTGGTCGCACCTTTATCGTGAAAGATCCTGATGGACATCTTATTCGCGTATCACCACTCGATAGATAAAGGATGCATAGTATGTGTAATAAGCAAATAGCGATTGCCCTGCTAATGGCTATTACGTCTGTGGCAAATGGCAGCGACACACTGCCTGAGATTAAAAGTACAAACCAACAGCCCACACAAGAAGAAACATACCCTGCACCATATCAATATTTACCCTACACATCTGCCGACAAGAGCACTTATTTCTATGCTCCATACATAACAATAAAAGCTATAAGACACCTAATTGGTGAATATGCTCGCCATGAGCCAGAGCACATCTCAATCTGTATGCAATATACTAAGGAGAAAGAGCATGTCCACTGGCCGATCGATCAAACAAAACTGGAAACAGGAACTTTCACGTTTGCTTATGGTGGTGATCCAAGAGAGAATTACGCTCAGATACAAACTGCAGAGCGAAAGCTAAATATTTTGGTCCGTCGTACAGCAGCCTTTGCGCCGCTTGCTGACGACTATCTACCTCTAGCACGATATAGGTATGACGCCAACAGTGCTACAGGGCAAGCGATCCTTGATAAAAAAAACGGAACGGGAAATCAAATAGTATGCTTCGAACCGTATATACCGGGGCACCATAGAATACTGACCAGGTTTCTTCAAGGGGCTGGATTGTTGCCAGACCTGACAAACAACTGCCAGAAATAACACATCATCCTAGTGCCTGCGATGATCTTTGTGCTCCTACCGCGACCGAGTGACCCCGATACGTGGGCACAAATTTTGAGCCAGCGGGCATTGAGAGCAGCGCGGGCTTAGGGGCACGCAGACATTCTGCCCCCACATAACAAGCAGGCTGTTATATTCGATCCAATACTCTTTGGGTAACACCTTTTGCAAAACAAGCTCAGTTTCTGCCGGCGTTTTGGTGCTGACCAAGCCTAGCCGGTTTGATATGCGATGCACGTGAATATCGACACAGAGCGCCGGAATACCAAAAGCTTCGCCAAGGACCAGGTTTGCAGTTTTACGACCTACTCCCGGCAAGCTCAGGAGTTCGGCTTCAGTGTTGGGCACGATGCCGTCAAACTGGCTCAACAGAGCGTCACACACGGCATGAATCGTGATCGCCTTGCGGCGATAGTAGCCGACAGAGTAAATAAGCTTTTCGATGTGCCCTACAGGCAATGCCCTCATAGTAGCAGGTGTGCGGGCCTGTTCAAAAAGGCGTATTGAGGCGGGCAACGAGGCCGTGTCTTTAGCACGCAGGCTCAAAAGACAGGCTATAAGGATCAGAAAGGGATCTCTGCCATAGCGGGCTACTATGGAAGCACTTGCAGGCTCGACCATCCGTTTTGTAGCCTCTCGCAGTACGTGGATAATGCGAATGGCCCGCCGCCGATGGTCGACGCCCAAATCTTCAGAACTACTCATGCTTCAGCCACCCTATGCAACTGCCAACCATGTTGTTATACTGTTTTTTGGAGTATTATGGTTGGCTCAGCTTCCTGGAGGCCATTCTAAGGCAACGATTATCACAAGCGCGTATAGGCTTATGAGATCAAACCTGCATAGCGTAGCAAACAGTTTCGACATATAAAACTCCATATAAAATGGCGACCCTATAAAAAAGACGATCTTTAGTATACTTATTGTAACAATCGAGTTCAATATATCATGATAAATATATTTGATATCTTCTATACAAGCATTGCAATTCTCGAGAACCTACAATTTTTGCTCATTATTAATACGATTTTTTTTGTTCTCAAATTCGGCATTTTTTGCAAATTAGCATCATTAAAGATTAAAAAAGAGATCACTGCGCATCGAGACTGCACACTTTTGATGGTGATTCTTGCCTGCTATATGATCCAAGACCTGACTTGGATTTTCCATTTAGCCCGAGTGCTTTGGTTTCCCGATTCAGATTACCGCCCGTATCTTTTTATAATGCGAATCACCTGGGGACTCGTTGCTTTACAATATCAAGCCTTATCACTCTTTATTGAAAATATGGTCAGCGAGAACAAGAGTCTTAACAGGAGACAGATTGTCTCAATGGCTATAAGTGCATGCTTCTTCTTGTTCGCTGTATGTTTAGCGATTGGTGACTTTAACTGTCTCCATCAAGACAGCCGATCTCTTTTAGAGTTTTACGTACGAAGCGCAGAAAGTTACTTCACCCTACTGATCGTAACGATCCCAAGCCTCCTATTTGTCATTCATAAAATACGCTCAGGCAATCTGCCGCGTATCCTCAACAAGCAGATCACCGTTCTCATATCGGCTTTAATAGTCCCTATCTGGGTATCAGACCTGCTGCAAACATTTCCTCTCACCTTTTCTCCAGGCTGGACGACCAATAACTACAGCGCCGTGGGTATTTCTACCATATTACTAACGCTTGCTGTCTACTACTCGGCACGAAAAGTGATCGCCTTTCGCTTTCTAAACTTCAACCGCCACGTGAAATCATTGGCACGGTTCAATTTTATCGATGAATTTACCGGCGTTCTTGAGAAATTGAGTCACGCGAGCAGTTACCCAGAATTAGGGCATATTACCCAAACATTGTTCAAACAAGCTTTCACCATTCCGCTCAACAAAACGAGTCTTTATATACGCAAATCGGACTGGAGCGGCAACCACTCAGACACCTTTCCATCGCACAAAACGATTGTCCTTGTCGAAGGTTTCTTAAGTCAACACACGCAACAGACCTGTGAACAGCTGCGCTCTCTAAAAATATTAATCCACGACGAAATTGAGTTTAATGCTTTCCATGAACCGAATGAACTAAACAGGTCACTCCTCCATTTTCTTGATACGATCAATGCGGATATTTTCTTGCCATTGTATGAAAAGAATAATCTGATCGCCTATATCATTGTCGATCGCTATGCGCAGCCAAATAAATTTTATGGCAACGCAGAACGTGATGAGATGCTCGTCTTTGCCAGCTACTTGGGCAACATTATTAATTTGCTCAAAACAAGAAACTTAAAACTGTTACTCCATCAAGAAAAGGAGCTCAAAAAAGAGCTCTATCACAAACATCAAGAAGTTAATCAATATAAAGAAAGTATACGCTCATTTTTGCGCGAAGCTCCGCACAAAGAGATTGGCATAATCTTTTACAAAAACCGCCAATTTGTCTTTGGTAACAAAGCAGCAAAAGATCTCATTACCTTGAACGTTAATACTCAGCAAGGGCACCCACTGTCAAAAGCATTACGCTCAATTGGCAAACAGGTTGATGAGTTTAAATCACCAGCCTCCTGTTTTGCTTCTGATGGTGCAGGCGGCAAACTGGTACTGTCTGGTGTGCCAAACCTTGAGCATAACAATGTTATTATCATGGTGTATCGTCCGGAAATTTCTGATTTAGTCAAACAGCAGGTTGATGCGCTCAAAAACCCAACAGAGTGGGATTATTTACTCTATCTTGAAACCACCAAGTCGGGGAAATTGATCAACCAGCTTATTCCAAGCGCTGGACAGGCATTATTAAACTTTAAAATCGATTTAATGAAAACGGCGCTCAGCAACAAAGCGATTTTATTGTATATGCCGGAAGAGGATCTTATACCTACCGTCGAGATTCTGCATCACATAAGTTTGCGTGAAACACTCCATTCAATAACGCTCAAAAGCGTTCCCCAGCATCATGAGATGGCTATCAAACTGTTTGGCATTAACCCATTGTTTGGCATGACGAGCGAAGAGCGGCCTCTACTTGAAAAGCTTGATAAAAACGGCACCCTCTTTATACAGAACATCGATCTGTTAGACCTTGAATCACAAAACAACTTAGCGGAATTTCTTAAATATGGGCTTTATAAACAGTGTAAAAGTGATCAACGACTGACAAGCAATGCCCGCATTATCTGCTCAACCCATAAAAACTTACTCACCCTAGTCCAAGAGAATCTCTTTTCTAAAGAGCTCTTTGAGCAACTACAAGAAACAACCTTGAGTATGCCTTCATTGCTGACTATTTCTGAACATGAATTTGGCAACCTTGCCGACTCATTAACTGAGCAAGCTCTCAAGACTACTGAGTTTAATACATTGCTGGAGCTGACCGATCGTGACAAACTTGCCTTGATTACTAAAAGGCCGGCTAGCTTGGCTGAGTTACGTGACAAGATTCAAGTACTGCTGACGAAAAAGACGAAAGAGAGCAATATCTTTACCGAAGCGCCCCTTGATCCAGCCTATCAATTGACCGACCCACAACTGATCGAAGCGGCACGTTTGGGCAAGCATGCGCTCAAGGATCCACGCATGATTACCATGTTGTGGAACAAATTTAAGAGCCAAAGCAAGATTGCTTCGTTCTTGGGCGTGAACCGTTCATCGGTCAATCGCCGATGCAAGGACTTTAATCTGATATAGCAATGCTTGCCTTAGCTAATAAATGGACGATTGCCCCATATTAGGGTACGTTTAGTACGTACACAAGCCATTTTTTTTAAGCTCTACACAGGAATTTATGTCAAAATACGACAAATCGAAACGTTTTTCTTCCGTATGGTCTGAATCGACAACAAAGCAAGGGCAACGCAAACCCTCAGGCTCATCACAAGGCGGCCGCCGTGGGCAAGCACGCCCGGTTAAAAAGTTTAACCCTTCAGATTTTATAAAAAAAGTTGAAGAGCAGGTTGCCGCCCCTGTCTATACCCCTAAACATCAGTTTTCAGACTTTTTAATTACCGAACAGGTAAAACGCAATATCGCCAAAAGAGGCTATGTTACTCCAACCCCTATTCAAGACCAAGCGATCCCCTATCTACTTGAAGGGAAAGATCTGATTGGCAGTGCCAATACTGGTACCGGTAAAACGGCTGCTTTCTTGATCCCGTTGGTTGATAACCTTATCACCAAAAAAACGAGCCGTGTGCTCATTATGACCCCGACCAGAGAGCTTGCTGCCCAAATTCAGGCAGAGCTTGCAGTCTTTAAAGAGCATACCGGCTTTAGCTCAGCCCTCTGTATTGGTGGTCTTAATATAAACCCTCAGATCAACCATCTTGCAAAGGATCCAGCCTTTGTTATCGGCACACCCGGTCGTTTAAAAGATTTAGAGCAACAGGGTTACTTGCGACTCGGCAAATATACCTCTATCGTGCTCGATGAAGTTGATACGATGCTTGATATGGGATTCTTGCATGATATGAAATATATCATTGCTAAATTGCCACAAAACAGACATTCATTGTTCTTCTCCGCTACCATTTCACCGACAATCAAACAGGTTATGGATGGCTTTCTGCGCAACCCGGTTTCGGTAAGCGTTAAAACGCGCCAGTCGGCTGAAAATGTAAATCAGGATATTGTCACCGTTACTGCGCACACAAAACTTGATACCTTACACGATCTCTTGATCAAGCCTGGATTCACCAAAGTTATTATTTTTGTACGCACTAAACGTGCCACTGATAAGTTAGCCAAGCAATTGAAAGAGCGTGGCTTTGAAGCTACCGCTATTCATGGTGACAAGTCACAAGAGCAGCGCAAGAGAGCATTGGCATTATTCAAAAATAATACCGTTAAAATTCTGCTTGCTACCGACGTTGTTGCTCGTGGTATCGATATTGATGATGTGTCACATGTGATTAACTACGATTTACCACAATCACATGAAGATTATATTCACCGTATTGGCAGAACTGGACGTGCGAATAAGATCGGCCAAGCGCTGACCTTTATTGAGCAGGAATAATAAGGTTCTGTGCAAGGCAGTTTAATCGAATCATACTTAGACTTACTGCTAAATTTCATATCAATAAGTTTCTTCTTGGGTCATCCCAGCGCAGGCTGGGATCCATGCTGTTGTATTATTCCGTATAAAGTTATTGCTAGAGCGAGCTTGAGCGAAAAAAGCAAAATCAGAAACACGCTGTTGGGAGACCCATAAAGATCTCTCTTCCTGATAAAAATGCAATTATTTCACAGCATGGATTCCCCGTCTTCGCTCTGCGAGCTACGCCGAGGCAGGCTACCTGCGCCTTGTCCGGCATAGCCTTGGCGACGACGGAAGGAATGACCCGAGGTTACAAGAAGGCATTATTCGTCAAACAAGTATCGGTTATAGCCCGAGCAGGAAACATAACTGCCTTCGTGATATACGTATAAAACTTTTGCAAAACAGCAAAATAGAATAAGCTATGCCTGAATTGTTGTAGTATATTCTGCTCAAACGAGGCCATCTTCATGCTGCCAAAAGAATTTAAAACCCACTGTGATGATTTTTTGTCATACATTGAAGTTGAACGGCGCATGGCCACCAATACACAACGAGCATACGCCGGCGACCTCAAACAGTTTCTCCTTTTCTGGGAACAGCTAACACCCGACGAGATCGAAAGCTTATCACCACGTCAGGTGGTCGAGCGCTATCTCGTGAGTCTGTTTTATAAAAAAATAGACAAAAGCTCGATTGCACGGAAATTTTCGTGCTTCAAATCACTTGAAAAATTCTTACGTCCGCGCGGCATTGCGCTCGATTTCAAACTCACGCGACCACGTGTTGACAAGAAGTTACCCGTCTACTTAAGTGTTGACGAAATCTTCCATCTGCTTGATACGGTTAAAAATAGCGAACTCCCTTCATTGCGACCAGTACGCGATAAAACGATTTTAGAGCTTCTGTATGCAACCGGTATGCGTTGCTCAGAGCTCGTTAACGTGCAATGCAAAAATCTTGATATAGAAGAGAAAACGATTCTGATTGTGGGTAAAGGGAACAAGCAGCGCATCGTACTGTTCGGCGAGAAGGCGAAAAAAAAGATCTTAGAATATCTGATGCATGAACGCCCTCCCGTGATGAACAAAGATGAATATCTTTTTCTCAATAATCGCGGCACTAAATTAACCAGTAGAACGGTGCAACGGATTTTTGAAATGTTCAGAAGTTTCTTACAACTGGGGCGCCAATTAACGCCGCACAAAATTCGCCATTCCTTTGCAACGCATCTGCTGAACGAAGGGGCTGATCTACGCGTCGTGCAGGAACTTCTTGGGCACAAAACATTGTCCAGCACTGAAAAATATACGCATGTCTCACTAGACAAACTCAGCAGAATGTATGACACGATACATCCATTACATACGATTATCAAAAAAGACACACAGGATACCTGAACGAGATGCATCTTTCATCAACGACCACCAATAAAATTGACGCCTTAAAAATAGGCTGCGCCATCATAGGGCTGCTGATCATTGCTCGTTTGCTCTATTTACAAGCAAGCATCGCCTACCATCTGCATACGCGAGGGCAGAAAAACTTTCTGCGCGTCACAACGGTACAACCGACACGTGGTACCATTGTAGATTGCAAAGGGCGCCTGCTTGCAACCAACCGCGCCGTCAGTGATCTTTATTGGGTCGGTTCTGGCAAAAAAATATGCTCGACCGCTACGATGCAGCAGCTTGAGAAGCTTGAAGCTATTCTACCACTACGCATAGCTGATCGTGATGAACGTATTACCGCACTTAAACAGGCTGAACGCAAAAATAGTTCTCTGCTGCTTGCAACAGATCTTACGTTTGAACAGCTGAGCAAGATTGAAGAGCTCTTTCCTGACGATGAACATATACGGGTCCTTACACGCTTTAAGCGATTATACCCGCATGATACCTGTGCGTGCCATGCGCTGGGCTATCTAGGTCACCTGGAAAGCTCTACCGAGCCTATCGGCCGCATGGGGCTTGAACAGATCTGTGAGCGCAAATTGCGCGGACAGTCGGGCTCTATTGCAAAAAAGATAAACTCTTTTGGCAAAAACCTGGCCGAAATCGAACTGAAGCGCGCTTTGTCTGGCCATACAATTTACACAACGCTTGATATCGATATCCAAAACATTGCCGAAACTATTTTCCCCGAGAATGAAGCTGGTGCGCTGATCGTTATGGATGCCAAAGATGGCGCATTGCAGGCGGTGCTCTCGCGCCCTTCATTTAACCCAACGCTCTTTCTTGATCATATCGACAATACGGCATGGCAAAAGATGCAAGAAAACCGCCCCTTTTTGAATCGCGCTTTTAATGCATGCTACCCACCAGGATCACTCTTTAAACTGGTAACTGTCAGTGCTGCGCTTGAGCAGCATATCATCAAACAGGACGCATTGTGGTACTGCAACGGGTATTTTACCTACCACGGGCGCAAGTATGGATGCCATCTGCATACTGGGCATGGGCAGCTTTCCACCTGTCAGGCATTAGCCCATTCATGCAACATTCTTTTTTATACGATTGGCAAACAGATCGATATTGATCTGCTGGCGCAGTATGCACACCTGTTCGGGCTTGGCAAAAAAACGGATATCCCCTTTGCCGAAAAAGAAGGTCTTGTACCAAGCCGCGCATGGAAGCGTGCAGCCAAGGGTGAGCGGTGGTGGCAAGGTGAGACCTTATCTGCTGCTATTGGACAAAGTTTTTTACTCGTCACCCCCATTCAAATAGCGCGCATGATCGGCAGCATTTTCACCGGGTACTTGGTACAGCCACGCCTGTTACAGACAGACCCGATTGTCACAACACCGCTGCGCTTGCGCGCGGAAACGATAGACTTTTTACAACGCTCTATGAAGCTGGTAGTCGAAGGTGGTACAGCACAGCGTATTAATGCGATCAAAAACATTACCATTCATGGCAAAACGAGTACAGCGCAGACGAGTCTGCTGCAAAAACGGGACAAAGGTAAGGCCTATATGGAGCACGCATGGTTCGTTGCTCACGTACAGTATAAAACGGAACGCCCGTTTGTGATCGTTGTCTGTATCGAGAACTGTGGGTCATCAAAGGTTGCAACGCAGGTGGTAAAGGACTTTTTACAACGATACAAGCTACTCATCGACGGCCGTGCGACACAAAAACAGGATGCCCTTGCGCATGAGATACCGTTGGCATACCAGTGGACTGAAGCTACAGCACCACTGCCATTACCACTCATGAACATCACGCCTGCCGAGCCCGCAGCAGATGCGCCAACGGAGTTCATTGCAGCTGACGCGGTCGCCATAGAACTGCTCGATGAATTGGAAGCTGATGGTACTCCTGACGTTGAAAGCGATGAACAGATGCATAACGATGTCAGCACAGCAGCCACGCCCCCGACAGACACTACAGAACAAGAGCAGGTCATGGAGCACCAAGAGCCGCGTGAAAAACGCACGCGAAGATGGCGCAACCGAAAAAGACGTGCGCACGATCAGCAAACAGAACAGGATGCAGCGTAACTGTTTGCGCGCAGCAGAACTTCTGTTATGGTAATGACAGTCCCATTGCCCACCATTTTTTCGGAGCATTCAGTATGAAAAACATCTTCCATAACACACACGCCCTCGTTGCACTCGTTGGCCTTATGAGCCTCGTTCTTATTGTTAGTGGCTGTAGAGCATCTAAAAAAGCGACCAAGAATAGCGTAACGCCTGGCACCGCTGCTCCTGATTTTTCACTCGTAGACGAAGCTAACACGCTGCATACGCTGTCCAAGATGCGTGGATCGCGCGTTGCCTTATACTTTTACCCAAAAGATCAAACGCCTGGCTGCACGGCACAGGCCTGCAGCATCCGCGACAGCCTCGGCGAGCTCCGCGACAAGAACATCCATGTATGGGGCATTAGCTATGATTCGCCTGCCAGCCATGCTGCATTCAAACAGAAGTACCACCTGACCTTCCCCCTATTAAGTGATAGCAACAAACAGGTTGCCGCACTCTACGGCGTTAAAGGCTTTCTGATGGCCAAGCGCGTCACCTTTTTAATCGACGAACAGGGCATTCTTGTCGGCATTATTAACGATGTTGATGTTAAGAGTCATGCCCAACAGATCTTAGACGCTTTCGAAGCTGGGAAATAACGAGGAGCAGAGTCTTTAAATAAGGAAATACTTTACAGCATGGATCCCAGCCTGCGCTGGGATGACCTCGAAGAGTGTTATTTTGGCTGTTTAATTAAATTTCGTTCACGCGGCCTAGCTCCTGTGCAGCTCTATTTACTGTGGCTATCCCTTTCCCGCTCCCTCTCCCCTCCCCTTTTCTTTAAAAAATTCAACCTGTCACCCCAACCAACAATCACCAAAAACATAAAAAGTATTGATTCCAAAACCCCAAACCTGCTACGCTCGTGGTAGATGCGAATCACCGCGCCATTAAAAAACAGGCATTTTGCTCAAATTAAAACATTTCAGCCTGTGTTTATAATGTAGCCTGTACGCGGTGCACGAAAGAGCTTTAAAAAAGTGAGAGAAAGGGTTAACTATGGTTGATGTAACATTAAGCAGAAAAACCGTGAGCCGAGCGCTCCTTGTTTTTAGTCTGCTGCTTTGTGGACCACAGGTTCAGGCTAGTGATCAGCCAGCGCCCTCTCCTTCTTTATGGGCATCATTCATAAGCTACGCCCAACCCGCTTGGGCGTCATTCAGAAGTTTCACTCAACCCGCTGTAAATTATTGGGTTGAGGCTGCAAGTCATTTTCCTGGATCATCACATCAAAATGCGCCACTAATCAGTGGAACTCTCCACGGAAACCCATCTACTCCTTCAGCACCTGTCGAAATAGCAGCACCTCTAACTCAGCCAATGACTCCACCAGTTGATTCCTCACCAAGTGATTTTGCTACCTTGACCGATGCTCAACTATCCGATGCTCCCTCACTCACTGAAGCTGCGCCACTCGTTGAATCTGCGCCACTCATTGAAGCTGCTGCTATTACGCCTCTCACCATTGAACCAAGCTCATCGTTGCTGGACAGCTCAACACTCGCGCCAATACACCAACCTTCAAGCACCACTGCCCTCGTGGCCAATTTATCGCACAATACGCAACCAGCTATTTTATCTCCTACAGGCTTCAACTATGGGTCACTTTTAACAAAAACAAATATTGGTCTTGCTGGATTAAGTATTTTGGGCGCCATAAGCGTTTATGCTTATAAAAAACGATCTGCCGCCATAGAGAAGCTCGACCGAATATATGAGAAATATAAAGACGTCATTCCTCTGTTTGTGGATAATAATGGAAAATTTCGTGAATTATTACCCGATGACGAAGCCCTGGATAAGGCCGCTAGAAATTATGTATCTAAAAAATATGAAAAAGATATAAGGAAGATGCCTCCAGCAGAAGCTCTCTGCCCGCTGATTCCATTGGTGGAAGATCTTGCTTTATCTATAGAGTCTCTGCCTACTCCCTCAGTTCTCTATGGTTTAGACGTATATAACACGGCTATAAAAATGCAAGAAACCCTAACTAGAATTAAGGAAACTGCTCGTACAAGCAAAGCGTGCATTAATCAAATAGTTAAATTAAAAGGTATTCAGGAAAGAAGACGATTGGCAACAGAGGGAAAACTAAAACAAGTAAGGATTTGACCATGGCTATCTTATCACCCCTTACCCGCACGATCAAATGCCTCCTGGCAGCCCTGCTCGCGCACGCATGCACGGTCAGGTCAATCGAATTGTATGACTTTCCCACTTCAACGCCATCAGCAACACAAAACGGTGGTGGCTCATGGTGGTTCAGCGGAAGCGCAACGCCAACAGCTGCACCTGTGTCATCAAGCGGAGGAGGCGGAAGCTGGCTTCCGCCGCTGCCTTCATGGCTTTCTGGATCGGGATCAAGTTCGGCGACGCAATCATCTTCAAGCGGGCAATCATCATTTTCACCTTCGGCAACACAGCTGGCGATTGGCGCAGCCGGTGCCGCTGCAGCCTCGCTGACAACCTATTATTTGTATAATTTGTACCAAAAGTTTAATAAACAGTATGAAGCCACTGAAAAATATTACCGGCCAATACTTAATACTTTAAACGGGTACATAGGGCTTGATCAAAAACCGACGGCTGATACGGTACCAACAGATATTCGAGATAATTTTTTAAAGTCTGTCGCGTCCAAACAATGCGCGTACAAAATTGTAGACCTCAATCAATTTAAAGAAAAACTTATCGCTGATATGCAATTGTTGTCCCCTTTGAAGTGGGCAGAGGTTCGTGCGCCGTTGTATAGTAGAATTGTTACCCCTACCAAGGTTGCTGCGCTCAAAGGTGAGCTGCGTGATTTGTTGCACTATGTTGACAGTTTGTTGGAGGCCGAACAAAAAAAATTGCAGGGGGCTCAAAAAAGACCTATAAGTCCTCAAAGACCAGAAGTTGCTCTCAAAGCAAATATAGAATTGATTGCCCCTCAAAAACAACAGACCGCTGAACTGAAAAAGCTCTATGAGACGTTCAATGCATTACTTTCTGATGATAGCGAACCAAAAAACCCTCGTCTTCCTGGAAATCCTTGGTCAAGCTACAGAGAAAACATAAAAAATGCTATTGTGAATGCGAAACTATCACGAAATACCAATTTTGAAATGTTACTTAATATAATCAACAATAATGACAATATGTTTAAAGATACACAGTCATCACATCAAGCATTTTCTTTGTTCATTGAGTCTCAAAAATCAAATTCTGATTTTATAGAATTTGTTAAAGCAAACCCGGACATATTGGATAAAATGCCACCTGTGTTAAGCAAACAATTACAAGAAAAATTAACCAAGCTGGATATCACTCTATCACCAACACCGAAACAAGCCATACCGCAACCAGCATCTGCTCCTCAAGACATACAGAAAGAAGCACATCTAGACAGAGCATCAAAAGGCGCTTAATAAAAAAAGTTAATGATTGATAAAAAGTAATGAGGTAAAGGGATGATCATGATTACAGTAGTACGTACGCTAAAAAAAACGAGCTTTATAGGCTTTGCGCTTTTACTGCTTGGCGCATGGCCACAAACTGCGCATGCTTGGTTTTTTGAGCCTCCAAAGCCAGGCTTTGCTAAAGGCGCTCTAATTGCTATGGGAGTTATCCCTCCTGTCCCTACACGTACCCAATTAATGGCCGAAGCGTTGTTAACACCAACGAATATTGCGGCAACTGCAGGTCTTATGTACGCCCTCAAATATAGAAGCATATCTTCTAAATATAGCGATATAAAACAACATTATAAGGCAATAACTGATCTTTGGGAAAACCGGCAAAAACCTACTTCATCGTCAGTCTTGAGGGCTAAAGGTGCTCAGAGTTTTCCACTTGAGGTTATTCAGGCTATTAGAGAAGTCAATAACCAAGATGAAAGTGATTTGCAATTAACAGATGTTGCTGCATTTGCAAAACAGCTCGGATACGATAAAAGCATATCATGGTTCTCGCTTATCACCAAAGCGAACCAAACGAGTTCATTATATGATAATATAGACAAGCTCGAAAAAACATTAAATAAGGTCTACAACTATCTTACCGACAGGAATAATAAACAAACGTTACAAGCCGCAGCTCAGGAATATCAAGACATACAAAAGCGTTTAGCAAGTACGCATCAGGCTGGTCACTATAATCTCCAACAAAGATATGACTATCAGCTACCACGACTTCCCGCACCAGAGCAACAGCCTCTGCTGATGTACCAGCAACAAACGCCACAATCGCAACCAGTGATCCCTTATCATCAAGCACCATACCAACAACAGCAAGAGCCGTCGGTCGTAGGAGCTCCTGCCAGAGGAGCCTCTCGCGAAGAAGCATCACAACCAACTTGGTACGATTGGGGAAGGGGCAAAATTGTAAATTACTTGCTTGGGACATCGAATACCCAACAGCAGCGCCCAGCCTCTCGCTCAGAAGCGCCTATTGTTGATTAGAAAAATACCTGTTTTACTAAAAAAACCTTTATGGTACAGTACAATTAGAGCTCAAAAGCTCTTGCCTCAGTACTGCCTATATACATACCGTAACCATAAAGGTCTTTGCTCTTATGAATCTTATGCCAAAAATCTTACTCCTTGCAGTACTGCTCAGCCCGCTGTTGCCAGCACAAGCGGTGCGCGCAAGCCACACCTTTCACTCACTACCTGCTCCAGCTCGTAAGATCATTGCCATAGGCGCCCTCTACGCAGGTTCATGGCTCTATAATAAATATCGTATCTGTGATGGCATACAGCTCGGACGTTACAACCTTCTTTACGGCGCAAAAACGCGCTACGAGATGCCGATCGCGCTGGTAGCAGCATACGCTAACAATCCAAATGATCACGCTGATCTCTACCGGGAACTGCTCGGGTTGGTCAATATGGACAATGCTGCCTGGTCAAAAACATCATCGCCATACCATAATTACCCACTCGTTGAGTTTGTCATCGACCTCGATTGGTATATTCAGCGCACATGGTATGGTAGCTGGTTCACCATGCCAACCAAATTGAGCAGTGACCTGTATACCCTGATGCAACAGCTTGAACGCGTGCGGTATTATTGCGTACGACATCCGGACTATATGGATCAACGCAGACGCGCCGATGAGTTGGCTGCTACCCCTGCTGCTAATCACGTAGTAATACATTAAGGTTCGCTACTTCTGGCACTACATGTTTCCTGATGCATGGCGTGTTCGCGCGTTATTGATAATATTAACACCGATTGCCATGACAACCAGGCCAGAAACAATGCAGGCAGAGCCATGCATGCGCGCGTTGCTATATTCCGCATCGCGCAGTTGATGGGTAAGTTGGTCGAGCTGCGCTCGGCTCTCACGTAGCGCAGTTCTGTTCTCAAGCAGCGCTGCGGTGCTACATTTAAGAGCTTCTGTTAGCTCTTCGACAAGTTGGCTCTGTCTTGTAGAACGCTCTTCTTGTTTAAAAGTGCACTGCTGAAGCGCAGGAATCACCTCACGCAGAGTACGACATTCGATCGCACTTGCAGTAGGCTCATAACAGATGGAGCACTGCCCCTCTGCCAGATTCTTATTCCGTTTTTTATAACAAGAGACATGCTCCATGTGTGCACATGACAACACTGCTATCCGCTTTTGATGCCCGGCGTTATTGAATAACAGATGCTTACACGACGGACATGTAACATCGCTGGATAACCTGCGCGGCAAACGATATTCTGTGCAAAAAGCCGGTTTGCTTGGTGTAGGAGGTACCGGCTTTTCATCGCTCGCCACCAGAACACTGCCCATCACAAGAGAGCACGCTGCTGGTAGCAGCCATACTGTTTTTATCATTGTCGTCCTGCTTTTAAAAGAGTGCACGTTATGACTTCTTGCGCAGGAGGATACAATAACTTTTCATGCTCGTCTAAAAAAGGAATAAATACAACAGCATGGATCCCAGCCTGCGCTGGGATGACCCGCCGCACTCATTTCGCTCACACAGCCTAGTATTGATATTATACGCGTGGTATAGTGTGCGGCTGGAGATAGCTCTCTTTCTATTTTTAACGAAGCAAAAAAGCATGATACAGGCACGACGAATCGTCGTTATATACGACAGCATCACCAACTCAGTCTTTATGAGCCAACTGCTAAACCCATTGCTGGCATGGCTCGCCGGTGATAAAAAGAGAACCGCCACCATTATTTCATTTGAAGCAATCGATATCACGAATCATCCGACACGTGCACGGATTGCACAAGAAACGCGCATTACCCTCATTATACGAAAAAGAATGCCCTTTTTTGGAGCTCTGTCACTTTTATATGCAGCCGCTATTGTTAAACGTATCGCCACACAAAAGCCTGCTGCACGCATTATTGCACGCGGACCTTTTGCTGGATATGCCTGTCTGCGCGCGAGGCTTCAAACACCGCTGCTGATTCAAATACGCGGGCTTGCAGCGCATGAATATGTCTATACGCACGAAAAACAGCCCACCAACAAGCGTGGCATCATGAACCTAATAGACAGATGCCATTATCATGCAAAACTACGTTTACTAAAACGGTTAGAGACTCGGCTCTATGCAGAAAAAAATAGCTCACAACTGATGTTTGAAGCGGTAAGCCCAGCATTACGCGAACATCTTGTTACTACGTACCCCACGCTAAATCCACAGGCGGTCACCCTTGCTTATGATGATATTCCACAACTCGTTCCGCTGCAAAAACGCAAACAGTGGCGACTACAGACGAGAGCTGAGCTGGCAATACCGGTCGATGCACATCTCTATTGTTATAATGGATCTGCAAAACCGTGGCAATGCCCTGACTCATTTTTTAGCTTCTGCCGCGCTGAAATAGCGCCCCATGACAATGCACATCTGCTGATCTTATCGCATGATCATGAGGAGTTTACGCGGCTGATGCCACACACGCAGATTCCAGCAGAGCGCTACCATATCGTAAGCGTATCACACGATAAGATCTATCAGTATCTTGCCGCAGCAGACACTGGCATTCTTTTTCGTGATGCGACACTGCTCAACTGGGTATCACGACCGACAAAGGTACTCGAATATCAAGCAGTTGGCCTTACTATCCTGCACAATGCCACTATTGCGTGGCTTGCCGAATCTGCCCGTAATCACAAGATTTATACGGCACCGTCTGATCACTAACAGCCGCTGCGCGTTCTGCAACGCGTTGCAAACAAGCAGAAACGAATGCTTGAAAGAGCGGGTTAGGGTTACCTAAGCGGCTGGTAAACTCAGGGTGCGCTTGCGTAGCGACAAAAAAGGGATGATCCGCTAACTCTATAAACTCAGCAAGCTCGGTGCCATCGGCACGTTGCGTAACCCCCGAAAAGATAAGGCCATATTTTTTAAGCACAGGAACATACAACGGATTGACCTCGTAACGATGACGATGGCGCTCTGCAACGGTACCATCGGCAGCAACTCTGCCTGCTCGGTTGTATACTCTATAGACCAAGCTGTCCGGCTCTATATGCGCGCTATAAGAACCAAGCCGCATAGTGCCACCATACGACCCACTATCGAGTAACTGTTGTTGTAGCGGCAAAATCGCAACGACAGGCGTATCACATGCTGGCATAACTTCTGTTGTATGCGCATGAGGTAATCCCGCAACATGACGTGCATATTCTACAACGGCAAGCTGCATGCCATAACATATGCCAAGATAAGGAATCTTGTGCGCACGCGCATACTCTATTGCAGCTATTTTACCTTCAACACCCGATGCGCCAAAACCGCCAGGGACTAAGATGCCATCAAACTGCTCAAGCGTTGCAAGCTTAGCTTGGTCCTGTTCGAAGCTCTGTGCATCAATCCAGCTAATTTTGATGCCACTGTTGAGCTCAACACCAGCATGTAACAATGCTTGATCGATGCTGAGATAACTATCGACGAGGCTGAAATCACCGCTCTGCACGTATTTACCAATAATGGCAATACGCACTACTTTATGCGGTTTTTGTATCGTTGCAACCATCTGTTGCCATGACGACCAATCGGGAGTACGCCGCGATGCAAGCCCTAATGATGCAAGCAGCTTGGTACCGACCTGCTCGCGCTCAGGATCGAGCGGAATCTGATAGATCGTTGCCACATCCGGAGCCGCTATGATACGATCTGCCGGCACATAGGAATATGCTTCGATCTTCTCACGACGCACATCATCAATGGCATGTTGTGAGCGACAGATAATAAAGTCGGGGCAGATGCCCTCTTCATTTAATAATTTTATAGATTGCTGCACCGGCTTTGTTTTCATCTCGCCGATATGGGATGGCACTGGTAAATAGGCTACCAGAACGTAGGCAACGTTCTTTTGTCCAAGCTCCCGCTCAAGGGCACGTAAAGCAAAGAGAAAGGGCTTATTTTCGTAATCGCCCACCGTGCCGCCTACTTCTATGATAACAACATCATTACCTTCGGCTACAGCGGCAACACGCGCAACGATCTCATCTAAAATATGGGGTATGAACTGTACGGTTTGACCAAGATATTCACCGCGCCGTTCACGGTCAATCACCGCTTTATACACTTGACCCGTGGTAATATTATTTTTGCGTGAGAAATTCGCATTCATAAAGCGTTCGTAGGTACCCAGATCTTGGTCTATTTCACCACCATCATCGGTTACCCAGACTTCACCGTGCTCAGTCGGCCGTAACGTACCGGCATCATAGTTGATGTAAGGATCGATCTTAATGAGTGCTGTGGTGTAGCCGTGCTCTTTGATGATTTTTCCTAATGCCGCCGTGGTGACACCTTTGCCAACACCAGAAACAACGCCGCCGACAACTACAACATACTTAGTCACGAGCATTCCTTACCTACAATGAAGCGCTTATACGAATTATCGCGAGCCAGTGTATCATAAAACGGAGCGCTTTGGTAAAAGAGATCTAATGTCACGCGAACAAAATTTTATCGAATTATAATACCGAAAAAGCTTCCTCTCGGGTCATCCCCGCGCAGGCGGGGATCCATGCTGTGAGATTATTCCACCTATTTTTGGGAATATTTATGCAGTTTTGTGCATATATTCAAAACTCAAAAGAGATTACTTTTCGATCGTTAGGACAACCAATGACACGTCTTATTATTATGAAATATACAACAGCATGGATCCCCGCCTGCGCGGGGATGACCCAAGAGCCATTTTTGTGCACAGTTTAGCGAGTCTTATAAACTAACAATACTACTCGCTCGAAGCCTTTACAAGCCATGCGTTATGCCCTGACATAAAGCACCTTACCCTCGTTGACAATCTTATAGAGCAATGAATGATGGTCAGCCAAACGCGCCTCTACTTCTTCTTGCGTATATACCATAAGATCTTTTGATATATTAAGACCCCATAATACTTCGTAACCAGGCTTGCTTCGCTTATGTCGTTGCTCGCTTGAGTGATCAACCACAATCAAAAAATCAAGATCGCTCTCTTGTGTAGGATGCCCCCAAGCATAGGAGCCAAATAAGTAAATTTTAACCGGGTCATAGACCTCGACAAGACGCTTTTTTACTTCTTCTATAGTCTCACGAGAAATTGTCATCCTTGTACTCCTTTTTCTAAATCAACAATGCTGCAATCATGGCCGTGATCAGATTCGACAACGCACCACCAAGTACGGCATACAGACCAAGCTCAGCAATCCATGCACGGCGCTCTGGCGCAAATACGCCAATACCCCCCATCTGAATCCCGATGCAGGCAAAATTAGAAAAGCCACACAAGGCATAGGTCATAATGGTGGCCACGCGCTCAGGTAGCTGCGTAGAAACCAATGAACTGTACGCAATAAACTCATTAATTGCTACCTTTTTACCCAACAGCTGCCCCGCTACCAATGCATCTTCACCCGCAAAACCGAGCAGGTACCCAAATGGACAAAAAAGATAGGAAAAGATTACGTCCAACGTTAACTCAGGCAAACGCCATGCAACACCGGCAGCAGCAGCAACAGAGTTGATGCCAGAACCGATACCGATCAGCAGATAGTTGACCAAGGCCAACAGCGATAAAAATGAGATGAGCATAGCACCGATAGCGAATGCGACCTGTAGCCCATCAGAGGTACCGCTTGCAATCGCTTCAAGCACGTTGGTTGTCGGCGGTGTTGTTACGTCTATAGCATGCTCTTTGCGCTGTTGTTCAGCAGACGAACGAGGATCATCGGGAAATAGAATCTTTGCCATCATAATCGAGCCAAAGATCGACATAGAGACCGACGTTAACAGGTGTACAGTCGACACACCCATGGTAGAAAAGACGGAAATCAGACTGGCACTGATTGCGGACATACCACTCGTCATCACGACAAACAGCTCCGCCTTGGTCATGACACCAACATAGTTACGCACGAAAAATAATGCTTCTGTTTGCCCCAAAAGACCGGTTGCGATGGCGCTCAATGTTTCTGCCCCTGAGGTACCAAGCAACGGATGCACGACGGCGTTAATAAGCGCAACAAGCCGCTGAATCAATTTAAAATGAAACAATATTGCTATGAACGCACCGAAAAAGATGAGCACCGGCAGTACGCGTACGGCAAAGATCATGCCCCATGCTCCTGACGGATCGATCAGGTTGCCGAACATAAATCGCATGCCAACCTGTGCACAGGCGGACAGTTTTTGCACGCCCAGCGCAACAGCCTCAACCCCTGCCCTGCCCCACGCGGATTTGAGCATGAACATACCGACCAGACACTGCAGCACAAACGCTTTGAGAATCAGCGACCATTTAATCGCCGCACGATTGTGCGAGAAAAAGAGCGCGATCAAGAACATAAGCCCTATGCCTATGATGTTCATGTAACGGTTGTATTCAAGAAAATAAGGTAGAAACATAAAGCGCTCTCTTTCATGCGTTTGATACTGATAGTACGTATGGTTATACGTAAAGTATACATGCATGAAAGAGAGCGTCTATTGGAAAGCAAAAGCTCAGCGCTTATATGTCCCACTTTTTGCTTTTGTACGGACTCTCTTAATCTAAATCAGACTCACTACTGAAAGCAGGAACCTCTGTGTCTTTTCCGGTCACTGCTTCTAGTATTCTGATTATCTCAGAGCCTTCTACTGGAGAGCCATAGCTGCCATAAAATCTTCGAGCTGCATCTAACGCAGTTTCACCTAATGTAGTAACAGCATTTGGGTTGGCTTGCTTTGCCAGCAACAGCTCTACTGCTGCCTTGTTGCCATAATATGCTGCTTCATGCAAAGGAGTCCCTAGGCTCGATCCTGTGTTAACATCAGCGCCGGCATCTATAAGCATACTAAGAATATCGACAGCCTCTTCAGATCCGTAATAGATCTCTGAAAATAATTTGTTTATGACCTTTTGATCCTGTTTTCGCTCGAACAATAGATCTTTCAACAATGATAGATTGCGATCTTGTATGGCTCTTCTTAACTGATCTTCTGGCGTTGCTACAAACCATAACGACTTCTCAGTCAAAGGTTCTAAGTACCTTATTACTGCTTCCACTCCGTGCTTTCTGTGCTCAGCATACTTTGGCATATAAAACAACTCTCGTTGTGCAAAATGAAGAGGTGATCCTTGACCTTGATAATAATTAGCGGATCCTCCTATTTCATTGGGATTAGCACCTTTGTCAACCAACATTTTGACAACTTTAACATTGCCCAAACTAGCAGCGCGGTGCAATGGTGTTTCATCAAGAATATCCTTTGCATCAATTTTTGCGCCAGCATCAATTAACATCCGTATAATATCAGGATCGATCTCATCAATGACTGCAATATGTAATATAGTACCATGACCATCAGCACCATCGTTACCATAACGAGTATTGAGATCAATCATACCTCGTCTAATCAGATCACGTAACCTCTCCTTATCTCTCGATTGCACAACCGATAAGAGCAACTCTCCCTTAGCTGATTCTGGATAACTCTTAATGGGCGGCATATCAAAATAAGAGCGTCTTGGCTGACTGTTTACTCTTGGACTCTTTACGAGTGGCTGGCGTGAAAACGAACCGAAAGCTCTGGCTCCTACCCTCTGCTGCCCTGGTGCCGATGCCCATTGTGTCCGAGCGGCTGCGATCCGAGGAGCCGATCGACTGATTGCAGCACAAGATCGGCCTGCTGCTCGTTGAACTGCTGTCATAGCAGTAGCATCAGGAGACAAAAAGAGCGCCAGCATGAGAAAAAACGACTTTAAAACGGTCTTGTTTTTGATATTCATAAAAACCCCTTATATTATAGTTATTTAAGATAGCTGATTTTATGATATCAAAATTCAGGCTGAAAAGTAAACATTCCGACTAAAAAGGCATACCCTTCATGAAAAAACTCTTTCAAATTCTGGCTACCGCATACCTCCTGGCACCCTGTTTAACCTGGGCCGTTAACCCATTTCAATCGGATGATGCGGCAAAGAAGCCTCTTAAAAAGAGAAGGCTTGCCAATCAGACACAGAACCCCCTTTCTATGCCCATGCCGCCGTATGATTATGATTCTGGGCCGATAGTTCAGCAGCGATCAGGACTCGTAACTCCCACCTTCAATCCTGAGGCAACAAGAAAACTCCAACAATTTCTGAAAAAAATCGATGCTGCTGCTGAAGACACAGGAACCAATACTGGCGTTACTATTGATGGGCAACCAGTATCATTTACCAAAATACTGGATGAGGCCCGTGAACATGTCAAGGCCGGCGCAGACTTCACGCGAGATCAAAATTTTGATATAGGATGGTCGGAGGGAGCTATTAAGCATAACCATGCCTCTCTTCTTAAGGCATTACTAAAGCGAGGACAGGTATTGCATACCTCAGACTTCAGTGACTTCTCTGAAAAACCTCACAATATACAGCAATTACTCTTATCTGGTTGCGTAGAAGCTACAGATCCGAATACTGAGGAAAACGTTTTACATAAGGCTTTCATACAGGAACCAAAAGATGTATACGAATTCTGTCGATATGGCGTGGATGCCACAAAAAGCAACGTTAAAAAAGGAAATAGACCATTACATGCATTGATGGAATCGACAAATGAAGAATTGAGAAGAACGCATGTGCTCTTAAGGCAGACTATAGAACTGGAGACGCTAGAAAAAGTAGCAGCTTTTACTTGGAAGTATGCGCGATTGTCTGACAAAAATTACGATGGCAAAACATCGCTTGATCTGCTTACCGGTGGAGCAATTGGCTTTCGGCAAGACGTGGAGCTCATCGCGAAGGCCACACACCAAGAAGGACAGGAGTACGCAAGCGCTCAACAAGCAACATCTTTGCTGCTAGGACAGCATACCCTTCCAGCACTAGCGCAACTCGTAATAGGCTACGCTCAGCCAACCTGGCTACATGACATCTGGCCGAAGATTAAAGAAAATGCCGGCATGGCAAAATAAGAGCAAGAATATAGAACTCCTGCGCCTTCAGGCATGCGCGCTGGAACTGAACAGGCGCACGAATAGATTCGCTTAGCTTACTCAAGAAATTAATTGAAGCCTGGATCCCCCGACTACGCTTATCCGGGCCTTCCGCCGTCGCCTAAAGGCTATGGCGAGACAAGTCCGGCTTGGCAAGCTTCGCCGGGCAAGCCATTTTCCCAGCCGTCGCCTACAGGCTATGGCTGGCACGGCACGGGGATGACTCGAGGATTCTGTTATCCCAAATTTACTCTAT
>CAZHJT010000001.1:42743-47125 GCA_964533545.1 uncultured Pseudomonadota bacterium
TTAGTTTTTAGCGGGGAAAAATTACGATTCTTTGAGCACAGACTGAGCTCGACGATCTTCATGCTCTTTAGCCATCAAAGCTTGAACGATCTCATCAAGATCGCCTTCCATGATGATATCAAGACGATTCAACGTCATCTCAACCTGGTGGTCGGTAATACGGTTTTGAGGGTAGTTGTACGTACGCACCTTTTCCGAACGCTGACCAGAACCAACCTGCTCTTTACGCTGCTTACTCATATCCTCATGCTGACGCTCAAGTTGCGCCGCTAAAATACGAGACTGGAGCAGCTT
The DNA here is from genome assembly GCA_964533545.1 of uncultured Pseudomonadota bacterium. Taxonomy (GTDB): domain Bacteria; phylum Babelota; class Babeliae; order Babelales; family Vermiphilaceae; genus JAFEAZ01. The sequence continues at coordinate 43,038 of CAZHJT010000001.1, forward strand.
CATCGCTTTGGCTTTGTTCTTATGCTGCGAGCGCTCATCTTGGCAGGCGACCACAACCCCTGTTGGGATATGGGTGATACGGACTGCCGAATCGGTTGTGTTGACGTGCTGACCACCGGCGCCACTTGCACGATAGACGTCTATACGCAAATCGGCTGGGTTGATGGTGACATCAACATCGTCAGCTTCTGGTAGCACAGCAACGGTAGCAGTTGAGGTGTGAATACGTCCGGCAGTTTCAGTTGATGGCACACGCTGTACGCGGTGCACACCTGATTCATGCTTGAGGTGACCGAACACCCCTTTGCCTTTGATATGCAGGACTATTTCACGAAAACCGCCAAGGTCGGTGGTGCTTGAACTGTCGACGCTCACTTTCCAGCCTTTAGATAACGCATAGTTGGTGTACATGGTATGCAGATCTGAAGCAAACAACGCCGCTTCTTGACCGCCTGTACCAGCGCGTATTTCTAAAAAGACTGAGTGGTCGTCCAAGGGACTTGGTGGATAGAGGAGTTTATCGAGCTCTTTTGTTTGTTGAGCAAGCTGCTTTTCAAGATCCTGTTGCTCTTCAACATAGAGAGGTGCCATATCAGGATCGGTATTGGCTGCTGCTTGAGCAATACTATCCTGACGGGCCTTTTCAAGATCCTGTAAAGCTTGATACGCAGTAACAAGACCGTGCAGAGAAGCGTACTCTTTCTGCAGCTCATGCCGTTTTGCGGTATCAAGCTTCGGATTACTTAGTTCTTCGGCAATAGCGTCATGTCGTTTTTTGACATCTTCCCATTGGGCTGTTGTCATGAAAATCCGCTATGTTTTTAAAAACTATTTTTTTTATATTTACGTTCGAACTTCTCAATTCTACCAGCAGTATCAACATACTTTTGAGCGCCGGTATAGAAAGGGTGGCATTGTGAGCAGAGGGTTACGCGCAATGACTCTTTGGTTGAGCGTGTGTTGAACGCGTTACCGCAGGCACAGTGTGCTTCTACTTCAAATAGTTCTGGATGCAAATCTAATTTCATAAGGAAACCTTTAAAAAAACGGCTTATAATCTAATCTTTTTTGTAGCCTAGCGAGGGCTTTTACCCTAAGCAGCTCTTTAAGCCACCTCACCCTACAACTAGAGTGTATTAGTATCGCTAAAAAAGCCTTATCTGTAAAGGCTCATGGCGCAATCGCCCAAACCTGGCCCGACTTCTCCTGACCACAGCTTCAGAAACCCCTACGCTTTCAATCCCTGATTAAAGCGATTTATGGCAGATGCCATTACTGAGTATCCAATTGCCGTACCATTAAATACCGCGCATCCTCTTGCAGCCCCATGCAACGATAGGCTGCTTGTAATACGTAAGCAGTTAATGCGTTCGTGGTCACTGTAAAACCGTTCTTTGTATAGAAGGCAACAAGCTGCTGTAATCTAGACTGGTATTCATCAACAACAATAGGCTTTCCAGCACTGTCTAACTCAAAAGGTCCAGGCTGGACATACACAGTTTTTGCCTGCTTTTTTGTTAAATATGTACATGCATAGGCAAGCAACGCTGTTCCATTGCCCTTATTTCTGCAATTCGGATATACATAAAAACTATGCACGACGTATCGGTTTAAACAGGGAAGTTTGGTGTAGGATAAGAATCCGACTTCTTGTTCATCTCTATAATAGGACAGCTGCGTTTCATTCCACACAACGCCTGAAGTTATTTGTTTGCTCTCGAAAAAACCTTCTTGGCTGGTGACAGAGAAAGGTGTCAGTAGAGTAAATAAAGCAAAAACAGATGCTTTAAGTGCTTTATTTAAGTGCACACGATCGAGCTCTAATCTTTCCATACAAAACCTTCTTGAAGGATTAACGCTGTGATATACTGGTGGTACTATTTCTTAAAATAATATAACACTCTTTTTTATTTTTGCACTCCTACCCGACAACCCTAATCGTCGTATTGACAGACATAGTGCCCAACTCACACGTGGAAATCAGCATCTGCGTAGCCAGCTTGACGCCATACGACGGACTGTACCACGCTGGCACGAGCTCAAACGAAAGCGCTGGATTGGCAAGCTCCAGCGTTATCCCTGCAGCCTCCAACCGCCATACCGCTTCTGTTTGCTTACTCACCCGAACGGCAGGATGCAGCAGGAACTGAATGCACCCTTGTAGCGATACCTCTGCGCTGGTTGCGCCAGACATCAGCCATTGGTCGTTGATGGTAACAACGCTTGCCTGCTCATTGAGCGTTACGCACCGCTCGGGTCGCCAGCCATACCGCAGGTACTCATCATGCGTGGTACGTGCAGAAAGAGCAGGTGTTGTACTTTGTTGTGGCATGGTTGCCGGTGTACGGCGCAGCAAAAATATGTTGTTGTCCAGAGGAATTGGTTCGACTGGTTGTAGAAAACAAGAGGCCTGGATCCCCCGACTACGCTTATCCGGGCCATCGGGCTCGGCAAGCTTCGCCGGGCAAACCGTTTTCACGAGGATGACCCGAGAAGAACGACTGCTCATTGCACCATCATCTGTTAATGGTTGGGTGCTCGTTAAATACATACCACTATGCGCACTCACCGAGCGAAACCGGTTGCGCCATACGGCCGATGGCGTGTAAACATACGAACCAGGGTCAACAATAAACGAGACGCCTTTATACGCAAGCGTGATGCTCGTGCCATCGTTGTGTAGATGGCTGGTAGGCGCTTGGTCATTGTATACGCTGTGGCGCAACGTCACATGCCACGTATCGGTCTTAATGATCGAAAGACCGGCATACTCAAAGTGACGTACCGCTGTTGGGCACTTGTCAGCACTCCTGCTTTGCGATGCAATAAGGGCATCAGGCAACCCAGCAACCGTTACAACCCCAGAATCGTTGTCACCGATCGTGACGAGCGCGCCGCCCTCTGGCGTGCACCAACGCAGATAGGTACAGATCGCGCCAAAAGTACCTTCTGCCGTTGCCGGCATCGGCAAGCGCAGCTGCTGCGCTATGAGTTTGTGATGATAAAAAAGCTCCGCCACCAGGCGGTGATACGCGGTTGCCTGTTCATAACTACTGCCATCAGCATTGATCTGTTTGTTGAGCTCGGCCAAGAGCTCTTGATGGCACCATCTAGTGCGGCTGGCCATGCCTGGACAATCGCTGAAAAACCAGCACAGATATAAATACCCAACAAGATCGGCAATATAATGATTTGACGTGCGCAGATCGTAGAGCTCCCAATTATGTTCAAGATAGATCATATGATCGTAAAGACTGGTAACATAGGTCAACCAAAACTGATCGTCGACTGCGGATGATCGCGAAAATGAGGTAAAGGCGACAACCATACTTATCGCCCGCAAGCCAACCTCCATCGGACAGACCCAGTTAATGCCATGCAAAAAGGGATTGCTTGCCCACCAGCTGCGCATATGCTCAACAAACGTTGCAGCATACCGTTCGTCGTAGGTTGCCGCATAGGCACGCCCCAACACAACCAGATGCTGCAAGCGAGAGAGCTCCCACGGCACTTTAATATCTTGTGCGCACTGCTGCTGCCATGACGTGGTAATAGCAATATCGGTATACCATGAGGTGGCATCAAACTGTGCCTCTGCTGCGCTGTCTTGGCCACTCAAGCGAATATCTTCATGCCATGGCAGACCGTCAGCAAAGATACGTGGTGCAGATCCAAGCACCGCGAATTCGTTACGCACATAAGCGTCAGCCATGCGTACATACTCAGCATCGGCAATAGTCCTTAATAATGGCTCAAGTACGGGCAAGCTGCGTGCACGTTGTTGATTGAAAAACTGTTCGAAGTTTGGCGTGCAGCCTTGCTGTTGCGCAATGTCGCCCCATGTATGGGCCTTTTTTGTGCGCCATGTGCGATTGAACGTATAACTTTTGTGTCGTTGCTTGATAATGCGCACGCTATTGGCAAACCCTAAACGATGTAGGGTTTTCAAGCGGCGTATACCGGTACTGAGCACCATAAAAAATCTCCCCAGGTTTTAAAGTCTGGGGAGAGCGTAGCTACAAATAAAACTCTTTGCAAAAAAGCTTCTTAACTCAAGCGAGTACCATTAGGTACCAGCGTAGGAGCCG
>CAZHJT010000001.1:47135-56020 GCA_964533545.1 uncultured Pseudomonadota bacterium
TGATTGCATGCCCACCATTGCGCGCGGGTTGAGATTGAACACAAAAACGATCTGTTTATTGAGCAACGATTCGCGTGTGTGGTAGGTCGCTATTCCCGCCAAAATCTGCCGCATGCCACGCTCGCCAAAATTGACCTGCAAAGCGTAGAGCTTGCTTGAATTGGGCACCGGTTCACACTGCTCAACGGTCCCCACGACAAGCTCAACCTTCAGAAAATCTTCTATGCCAATACTATTTTGATCGCACACTGGTTCCGGATGAGCAACCGGTTTTTTCTCTTCTGTCATAGGCTTAGTACTCGTTTTTTTAGATTCTGGTTTTACAAAAAGTGGCTGTATTTGATGCAACATGAAGCCTTTGTTCCATGTAGCAAGTTTAAGGTTGTCACGCGTGTGCTCACCGATATGTAATGGCACACCAATGCTCGCCAACAACGCTTCCATTTTATGCGGCATCACTGGCCACAGCAATGTAGCTATTGCACGCAGGCTATGACAGGTTACCGACAGAACCTGTAAAAATGCCTCAGGATCCTTTTTAATTAATTTCCACGGTTCTTGCGCATGGAAATAGGCATTAGCCGTATTAATGAATTTCCAGATACGTGCCAGCGCAAGGTGTATAGAACAATCATGCATGTATTTTTCAACATCTTCAAGCATGTTCAAACACTCGTCACGCACGTCAAGCGCTTTTGGCGACCAAACGGTTATAACAGGTAGCTCAACAATACTATGACTATGTGCCAGTGCAACGGTACGGTTGAGCAGATTGCCTAAATCATTTGCCAAATCTGACGTAATGCGCTGCTCAAGATCTTCGATACTAAAATCTGAGTCATGAGTGATTGCCATCTGACGCATAAGATAGTAGCGCACCGGTTCGGCACCATAGGCATCATACAGATCTTGTGGATCAACAACATTGCCCAACGATTTGGACATTTTCTGCTTATCCATACGAATCCAGCCATGAACCAACAACCGCTTAGGCAATGGCAAACCTGATGCCATTAAAAATGCTGGCCAATAAACCGCATGGAACCTGACAATATCCTTACCTAACACTTGCACATCAGCAGGCCACCAGCTTTCAAATTCCTGTTTGCGGTCAGGCTGACCGTAACCAATGGCGGTAATATAATTATTCAATGCATCTGCCCAGACATAGGTCACATGCTTGGCATCACCAGGAAATGGTATACCCCACGTGATGGTGGTACGAGATATGCTGAGATCTTTTAGCCCTGATGCTACAAAGTTAATCACTTCATGCATACGCTCTTTGGGCTGTATGAAGTCTGGGTTTTCTTGGTAAAAGGTGAGCAAGCGGCTTGCGTAATTTGAGAGCTTGAAGAAATAGGTCTCTTCCTCAACAATCTGCGTTGGGCGATTGCATGATGGGCAGGCAGGTATTTGCCCTTCCTGTTCAACCAGGGCATCTTTATCGGTTAAAAAGGTTTCGCACGGCGTGCAATACCAACCCTTATAAAATGACTTGTAGATATCCCCTTTATCCAGCAGACTATTGAGCCACGCTTGTACCGCTTTGACATGATATGAATCGGTGGTACGAATAAAATGATTATATGACAGTTCGTAGCGATCCCACATGTGATGATACGCTTCAATAAAACTATCAACAAACGCTTTAGGTTGTTGCCCTACTTTTTCTGCTGCTTGCGCAATTTTCTGACCATGCTCATCCGTTCCCGTCAAGAAAAAGACCTGCTTGCCGCCGAGTTTGTTCCAGCGTGCCAGCACATCGGCCAACAGCGTCGAATATAAGGAGCCCAAGTGTGGGCGTGCCGTCACATAATAGATTGGGGTGGTGACGTAAAATCTATCTCTCGTTTCCTGATTTTTCTGGTCATGATTCATAATACGCGTGCCTTTATTGCAAAACTCAGCGGCTTGTCTTGTATCTTCTAACAGATCAAAGAATACAGCAAACGGAGCTGTTTTGAAATAATGGTCACATTCTACCTTTTTGGTACAAGCCTTCAGGCAGATTACACAAAGCAAGAGCCGCTGCATGTTCAGTCGAACAAACAGCGGCTCTTAGTGTATACGCGTTAAGAACAAGTTTAATCAGGTTGGTCCATATCAATATCTGGCGTTGTGCTCGGCTCCGCAGTAGAAGGCACATGCACCATCACCGTATCGCCAACACCTTCAACAGCCTGCTCCACATCTGACATTGGTGGCAATACACTTGGTGCACCAGCAGAATCAGAGGCTGGCAAACTAGAACTTGATGACGAACTTGATGAACCACCACTGGAAGATCTGATCTTCTGTGCCCTAAACTCTTCTACTTGTTGTTGTTTTTCAAGAGCATCTTGCAAGGCGGTGGATTTTTTCCAAAGTTGAATATCATTGAATTTATGAGCGATAGCCATGATATTATAATCTGGGCTGAATTTCACTTTAAACGCGACAGGTATTTCTTGTATCTCTTTACCCGTTAACGTACTATATAGGCTCCCAATACTAACAACAATCTTTCCATTATTGCTCAATGCGATTAAGCCATGGAAAGGATATGTTTTAGTAGTAGAATCTTTACGAATGAACACATTTCGGTGAGAATCATAATCAAATAAAAAAAGCTGCGATCCACGATACAACGAGTTATAATAACAGACAGCAAAGGTTGTTCCTTCTCTGTTAAAAGAAATGTTGTTAATATAGGTTGTCCCCTCTTTTAAACCTTCAAAATTCAAGCCTTCAACAGTCTTATCCAAACCATTGCTTGTATCCCGAAAATGAATGGTATTATCGCCACTTACAAAACAAAAAGTATCGTTACTCAGTGCAGAGCTTGATGATCGACTATAAACTCTATCGAAATTAAATGGAAAAGTACCTTCTGTCTTTAAATCAAACAATACACCTGAGTTGCCAGAGCGTTGGAGCACCTCCAACACGGTGCCATCTGGGCTAAAATTCCTCAATTCTTGAAGTTCATCAGATCTTTCTAAAGCAATAGACCTAGTTTTAGTTTTTGTTTCGATATCCCAAACATCGATGCTATCTCTGCCCTTAATAACTGCTATTGTTTGACCATTCCCACTCAATAAAGGCATACTGCGGAATGGTATAAGGTCTTGAATAGTCCATTGATTTACTATCTCGCCAGTTTTCATACTTATTGTAGTAACGCGAACCTCCCATTGGTTGCCGTGAGGTTCTAAACCTGCCAATACTAGACTCTCTCCATTGTCGCTAAATGCCAATTCGCCTACTGGCACATTCAACTTTTTCCAAAGAACATACTTATCTTCTTCTAAATAGCTGGCAATATTTTTTTTAACATCAAACGGAAGCGAATCAGCGTACATTTCGACCTTCGCTTGATTCACCTTCTGTTTAAGTTGACCCACCTCCTTTTCAAGTGCCGCTATTTCAGCCTCACTCGAAGCACTAGACGGCACAATGTTGCCGAACTGATCGCGCGCAAACTGTTCTTTTCGCTCGAGTTCACCGCTTATTACAACCAACGAGGAGAGCAACACCAAACTAGCCACCCCTACATACTTTTTAATCATTACACACCTCTTAAAGAAACCGTTCTTTTGTTCTATTTAAACACCAAACTTATTCAGGTTCGTCCATAGCAAGATCAGACGCTTTTGTGCTCGGCTCCGCAGTAGAAGGCACATGCATTGTCACAGGGTTATCAACCGGTTCAACAGCCGGCTCCAGATCAGACATTGGTGGCAATACACTTGGTACACCGGCAGAATCAGAGGCTGGCAAACTAGAACTTGATGACGAACTTGATGAACCTTTGCTTGATCTAAATTCTTCTACTCGATGTTGTTTTTCAAGAGCATCTTGCAAGGCGGTGGATTTTTTCCAAAGTTGAATCCCATTCTTACTTGCTATTGCTAGCATTTTATTATCAGGACTAAACGCTACATCACACCCACTATCATTATTTACAGCGAACTGTTGTATAAGCAGGCCTGTTATCACGTCAAAAAGTAAAATATTATTAGCAACGTTAAGGGCGATTATATCACTGCCATGGCTAAATTTCTTTATAGAGCTCCAGTAACTCCCAAAATCAGATATATTATTAATGGAGCCTTTCCTGCTTAACAAATTGGATTTGTAATCAAACAAAACAAGCGCCCCAGACTCTAAACCAGTCACTGCAAGCAACGTTCCATCATGATTAAATGCCAAAGATACGAAAGGGCCAGAAAAGCCATTGGGGATCTCTAACTCAAAGAGATTATCGCCTGTTTCTATATTCCGCAACCCAATCACGTTCTGTGATGGTATTGCCACCGTTTTATTATCAGGACTGAAAGCGCAAACAAAATGATAGGGTAAGAGAGGTTGATCGATAATCAGCGGCGTTAATGTACCATTTTCCGTATGCAATAACGTAATTTCTGGCTGGTCGTTTACTCTGCTCTTTAACGCTAAGATTGTCCCATTATCATTAATACCAATCACTTTATCAATACTTTTTTCTATGGATTTATACACACCTGTGACAGTATTCCACACATGAATTTCAGTGTCGGTGTGAGTAACTATTGTACTGCCATCGGAACTTAAGATGTTGCCATAAGTAGCACGCTCTGGAATGGTGAATCGCTGTAATATTGCACCATTTTTCATACTCCTCACTACGACTTCAATGGTTGGCGCCGGGGTAGATTCGAACACTGAGACAAGATTTTCTCCATTATCTCTGAATGCCACTCGATTTGCTCGCGTATTAAGCGTTTTCCACAGAACATACTTATCTTCCTTATCTTCTTCTAAGTAGCCGGCAATCTCTTTTTGCATATCTCTGGGCAGCAAGTGAGCATGCTCTTCAACCTTAATTTTATTCGCCATCTGTTCAGGCGTCATAGAGCCTACTGCTGTTTTGCGTTCAGCCTCACTCGAAGCACTAGACGCCACAATGTTGCCTTGCGGATCACGCGCAAACTGTTCTTTTCGCTCAACTTCTTCAAACCCGATGGTTATCAACCCCAACGAGCCCAGAAGAAGAGCACTTACCACGAGTAATCGCTTTTTAAACGCCGTCATTACATACCCCTTATTCTATTTAAGAACAAACTTATTCAGGTTGGTCCATATCAACATAAGGCCGTTTTTTTCCCTGCTCGACAGTTGGACTCACATGCATTGTTACTGTACCGCCCATTGGTTCCTCAGCCGTCTCCACATCAGACATTGGAGGTAATGCACTTGGTGCACCAGCAGAACCCGAAACTGGCAAACTAGAACTTGATGACGAACTTGATGAACCACCACTGGAAGATCTGATCTTCTGTGCCCTAAACTCTTCTACTTGTTGTTGTTTTTCAAGAGCATCTTGCAAGGCGGTGGATTTTTTCCAGAGTAAGATCCCATTGGCTTTAACTATGGCCAGAGTATTGTCATCAGGGCTAAACTCCGCCTTATAACTGGCCTCATTAAGCGTTTGTATCTCATTGCCTGTTAAGCTATCAAATAGCTTAGTGACATAATAACCTGCGCTACGAAAATTAGTCACAACCATTCTCCCTGTATCGCTCAACAGCAAGAACGATTCGCCGAACCTTAGCTCAATATCAGCCCTATTAGTAATTGCATTATTATGGGAATCGTAATTAAACAGGCGAATCACTTGCACTTGAGAAGGTTGACTCAGCTCATAAACAAGAGCTAAAATTTTTCCATCATTACTTAACCTAATCTTCTTAAACAACCAGCCTTTGCTTTTCGCTTCATCTATTACTGCACTTAAGCCTTCAATGGTCTTAGCCGCACCATTGCTTGTATCCCAAAAATGAATAGTCCTGCCAATAGCAGTAGCAAAAGTATCATTACTCAGTGCAGAGCTAGCATCTCCAAATCCGTCACTATCCAATGGAATAACACTGCCTCTCTCAACATTGAACAACATAAATTCGAGGGAAAGCCCATCTCCCGCTTCTAAAATTGTTCCATCCGGGCTAAAACCGCCCAGCTGTACCATTTTACCCTTAGCAATAGATTGCATTGTCTTCTTTGTTGCGGTATCAACAAAATGGATTGTATTCGCATCATTTTGTTCAACAAATGCAATGGTCTTGCCATTAGGACTCAACAAAAAACTTGCAACATTTTCAATAGTAAAAGAGTCTATCAGCGTACCTGTTTCCACACGCACAATAGCAACTTCAATATTGTGTTTCCATACTTCCTTCACTTCCCCGCGCTTCACTTCCGTGCCCTGCACGCTTACTCCATTCACTAATACTAGGTTTTCTCCGTTATCTCTAAATGCTAATCGCCCTGCTCGCAGATCAAGCTCTTTCCAAAAAACATACTGTTTTCTCTCTAAATAGCTCACAATATTTTTTTGAGCATCGAGAGGCAACGAGCCAACACGCGCTTCAACCTTCGCTTGATTCAACTCTCGCTTAAGTCGCTTCAACTTCTGTTCAAGTTCTGCTATTTTAGCCTCACCCGAAGCACTAGACGACACAATGTTGCCCTGTGGATCACGCGCAAACTGTTCTTTGCGCTCAACTTCTTCAAACCCGATGGTTATCAGCCCCAACGAGCCAACCACAAGAGCACTTACCACTAATAATCTCTTTTTAAACGCCGTCATTACATACCCCTTATTCTATTCTATGCGTATCAGACCAAGCCTCTAACTTCGAAATATTAAGCACCTGTGTAGGTGATACCTGTTGTGGGTGCACTAACCGCACTGCAGTATGCAAATGCTCACACTCAGAACAACGACTGTCAGGCCGCAACTGGTATTTATCGCATGGACAGGTGCAAGCAACATAATGCCATTGTTTATAGTCGATTGTGCCTCGCTCAAGATGGCGACTATTGTCTTGACAGCCCGGCGCGCTGAAAATAGCGTTCGGCGCACCCAGGAACATGATCACCACATACATCCGTAGGTTAATGAGCTTCATGATAATCCTCCTGAATAATGGGTATCTCAAGCGTGCCATCCTCATAGAGCATGTACTGTTTTTCATATTCTTTACTAAAGAGCGGCGGTGTATCCACCCCTAAGTCTCCTGCACAAGTTGGGCAAGCACGCACCAGGGGCGTTACCAGCAGACAGATCGAAAAAATCAGCTTAAACAGATAGTTTTGCATGCTCTGCATAACGCAACTCCACTTTTTGGCATCCCTTATCGCACACGGCAAAATATGTCTCATTTGAAACAATCTGACACTATGGTATCATTTGAAGATTGCTAGCTGCAATAAAATTGAGGGCGGGCGTGAAAAAAGAGCCCTGTGAACGCACTTGAGATAATGGCCTAGGACACTAGAAGGAAAAGATTGAGTGGGATGGGTAGTGTGCAGACCTTTTCAAGAACAAGCGAAGCCTGGATCCCCGTTTTCACGGGGATGACGATGCAGAGATATTACGTAATAGGGCGCTAGAAGAGTGAATTTGAACGCGGTTGCCATGCTCTTGCAATGAGGCTTTACAGCGTCGGCGTAAGATTCTTAGTAGAGTTATACACAAACGACGTGGTCGTATTAAAATCCATCAGAAACTCTCTAATATGCGGTGCATAATAAGGGTCTTGTGCTGCGAGACTGATAAGCGCCTTAATCCAACCAATCGGTGTACCAACGTCAAAACGATTACCCTGTACTTTATAGGCCAAGACCTTTTCACCATCTTTACTCATCTGCGTAATGCCATCGGTCAACTGAATCTCGCCATGATCTTGGTTGTAGCCAACTTCATCAAGCGCTTTAAACAGCTTTTGTGATAGGACATAGCGGCCAATGATAGCCAAATTAGAAGGCGCATCCTTTTTATTCGGTTTTTCAACCAGATTAGCGACCTGGAACAGGTTAGGGGTAAACTGTTTTTTGATGCTGACGACACCGTACATAGAAATATACTCTTCCGGAACCTCTTGCACTGCAATGACACTTGCTCGTTCTTGGCGAGCAATCCGTATCAATTGTAACAATGCAGGAGTTGCGCCAACGATGATATCATCCGGCAGCATCACCCCAAAATATTCTTTGCTGGCGATCGCATGGCGAGCCATACAGATCGCATGACCAAGGCCCAACGGCTCGGGCTGACGAATATAACTAAAGTGAGCAGTACGCGAAATCTTATCAAGCTCATTTAATAACGCTGTTTTATTACGCTCTTTTAAAAAAAGCTCTAAGGCTGGATCAGCATCAAAATAGTCGGCTATAGCGTTTTTGCCTTTGCTCGTGACCATTAAAAACTGTTGTATATCTGATGCCAACGCCTCTTGCGCAATATACTGAATGGCTGGTTTATTTAAAAGAGGCAGCATTTCTTTTGGGACCGCTTTGGTGTAAGGCAGAAAACGAGTCCCCAAGCCTGCTGCTGGAATAATAACTTTGCTGATATCCATAAAACAAAGACCCCTTTACAACTATAACCTTAAAACTGCTCAAGAAACCCTATTTTTGGACTTTGAAATAAGCGAATATCGTTGATGCCATATTTCATCATAGCCAATCGATCGATACCGAGCCCAAAGGCAAATCCTGAATATATTTCCGGATCAATGCCGCACGATTTTAAAACGTTCGGGTGCACAAGTCCAGCCCCCATCAGCTCGATCCACCCTGTTTTTTTACAAATCGAGCAGCCTGCGGTGCAAAATGGGCAGGAGCAATCGATCTCTATACCAGGCTCGACGAAGGGGAAATAGCTTGGTCGCGCACGAACTTTTAAATCTTTTTTTTCAAACACCGCCTGTAAAAAGGTCTCTACGGTGGCGATAAGATGTGCCATCGATACGTGTTTGTCGATAAATAAGCCTTCGATTTGCGTAAACATAAAATTGTGGCTCGCATCGGTCGCCTCGTTGCGATACACGCGCCCTGGCGCACAAATAGCAAGCGGAAAC
>CAZHJT010000001.1:56030-62248 GCA_964533545.1 uncultured Pseudomonadota bacterium
GCGTATCGGCGGCTCTTGTGATGTCAGCGTTCGAATCTGCACCGGTGATGTGTGCGTACGCAAAAGCAATGAGGGGATAGTTAACCAAAAGGTGTCATGCGCATCACGAGCAGGATGGTTTGCTGGGATATTAAGCGCATCGAAATTGTAAAATTCTGTCTCTACCTCAGGACCTTCAACAACGCTGTAGCCCATCGAGATAAAAATATCCTCTAATTTTTCAATGATCTGCGTATAGATATGAATGCTGCCACGCTGAGCAGCAGAACGCACTGCCGTTACATCAAAGGAGGCGGCTTGCTCTTGCCTAATACGCATCGCCTGCTGCTCAATAACCTCGTGGCGTGCATCAAAAGCAGCCTGAGACAAGGAGCGCAACTCATTAAGCGCTGGGCCAGCTTGACGCTTCTCATCAACCGATAATTCTTTTAATTGCGCCATAAGCGCTGCAATTTCACCCTGTCGAGACAAGAACAGCACGCGCACCTGCTCAAGCGCCTGTTGCGTGGTAGCCGCTTCTAAGGCGATCATAAAAGCCTGTTTAACGCGCTCTATTTCAGCAATAATTGGTATCATATTAGTAAAGTCCATGACCTACAAAGAGTAGTTGTACACAACGCACGAGCTTTAGCGTACCAGACGATCAACCGATTGACAAACTTGTCCCATTACTCCTTCTGAATGCTTACACCACACTAAAGAATTAGTCGAATTATATTGACAAATGCCACCATATGAGTACGCTACTAACCGTTACTGATTTCAAAGTAACGCTTTCACAAAAATATGCCATTATTCGCCGGGGTAGCTCAGTGGTAGAGCGTAAGCCTGAAGAGCTTAGCGTCGTTGGTTCAATTCCGACCCCCGGCACCATGCTTCGCCTATCCACGCCTTCAGGCTTGGCAGGCTACGCATGGCTGCGCCATCCTTTTCAAAGCCAACCAGAAAACACTCTTATTTTGTTGGATAATGCCAACTCAGAACCTCCAAGTCGCACTATGAAATGACTGGCAGGCCAGCCTTTTAACGCCTCTACCAGCATCGCATGTTTTATTAAATTATTGCTTATTTCCGTTTGCTTTTTTACTATGCTACAAACTATAGATAAAGCGTGCCCAGAGCATGATAAAGATCCAGAATTAAAAAAGGAATGGGCTAACAATGAGGTATCTCCCATCAGACAAATACAATGTTGCCTGGTTTAAACTTGCCGAATGCGTTTCACGCGGTGAAAAAGAGCGTGCACTAGGCGTCTACAGGCTCTTGTCGCACTCCTTTGACGATCTTGCTTTTGCAAGCCAGCTTGAAGGTGACATTCTCTTTTCATTTGAAGACCCTATAGGGGCGATTGCCAAGTATGATCAAGCAGTTGCACTCTATAAAAAATCGAACCGCTTACTTGAAGCTGCCGCCGTCTGCGAGCATGTCATCACGATGGCCCCTGAGACCGCTGACTATATTCGCATCCTCGTCGACCTGTATAAAAAATTACGCTTAACCGACCGCGTCATCACCTATTTACAGATGCTGTTTGCGTTGACCCTCGGTCATGATGATCTCATTAATGCACGCTTACTTCTTGAAGAGCTCGATCAGTATGCTGATGCACAAAACACCGTCGTCGAACGACAGGAGCTTATTTTTGCTAGTTTGCGTGATAGCGCCTGTGACTTTGAACCATTGAGGGTGCATATTGAGCAGGTACTGGATGGGCTGTTGGCACTTGATGATCAAGTTGCTTTGCAGCAGTTTTTGGCTCATGTAGAGGCTACGCATCCAGCAGCATCTGAGCATGCGCATCTGTATCTTGCTCAGCAAACGTAGAATCGATTTATAGCAAAAGGAGCTCTTGCGTTTTAATGCAAAGGCTCCTTATATTTGAAAGATGCGTTAAACCAGCTTTATCATGCCCCGCGAGCAGATTTTTTTTGCTCTTCTGTAATGATAGCTCGTGTAAAATCGGCCCCTGCGATGTTAGCACTTGTTAGTGTAGCTCCGGTGAAGTCAGCGGCATAACAATTAGCTTTTGATAAATCCGCGCTAGTCAAATTTGCGCGGGTAAAATTTACATTTCTTAGAGCTCTATTTCCTTCATGGTTGTAATGAGTTGCAGAATACGTATCCTGCGATAAATTAGCATTTTGCAAGTTGGCATGGCTGAGGTTAGCGTATCCTGCCTTAAAATTTTTCAGCTGCGCACTTTCTAAATTGGCATCAGCCAGATCAGCTCCCCACATGCTAACATCAGGCAATTGGGCATGCGATAAGTCAGCTCCAGGTAACTTGGCATACGATAAGTTAGCTCCGGCATACTTCAGCCCTCTTAGTTTGGCATTCTTTTTGTTGATTGGTATTGATGTGTTTGGGTCGCGGTTGTCCTTACGTTGATCAAGCAAGGCTATTAACCAAGGAATGTCACTAGACTCTCCGGCAGCGGTGGTTTGCTGGCCTTGCTCACTTTTTCCTGATGCACTTTTTTCAGCTGCCGGTTGTTGTGGTGTAGCTTGCATTTGAACTACCGGTGCGACACTCGCTTTCTTTCCGGCTGTTTTCCATGGTGGCATATGAGAAAGCAGAGCTCTACCGTGTTCATCTATCAATAATATCGGTTTATCACCTGATTTTTTTATATCAAGAGCATGCAACCCAACAATTACACTGTCGCCACTAGGCTTTTTAACATATATTTTAGTGAGCCTGTCTTTGAATATTTTTATAGGGCCACCAGTTCCATTATTATACTCTACAGAATCTAATACACCGGGAGCTGTTGCGGTTTGAGAATCTACCTTGTTTTTGTCTAAAGTATAATCGCCGCTGATTATACGGACGCTACCTGTTGGCATTTGTATAATCGTGGCATTGAGCGTTTCTGGCTTACCAGGCACTTGCGAAACGTCCTGACCATTTTTAGCTACCAATCTAATCTTGCCGCTCTCTAATTTAATTTTGGCATCCTTAGGGGCTGAAAAAACTTCTAACGATTGAAAGTCCGGTCCTTGGCCATCTGTATACCGTGCATCAATCTTGTTCCATAAGTTCTGGTCTTTTCGATAACCTATGGATAAATCTAAATAGAGCGCGTTAGTGCGCAACCCTGTGGTATTTTTTTTAAACTTCGAACTTGATATCGGTTGACCCTCGTTCCATCCAATTATCTTTACCTCAACTTCTCGGTCAAGGTTATCTGCCTTGCTGGCGAATACTTTTTGTTTTGTAGGATGCATGCTCTGCACAAGAGTTAAAGAAAACGCTGCCATTACCAGTGGACGCACGGCTTGCTTCATAAAACTTCTCCTTTTTTCGTTACAACAACAGGCTTAGCTCTGAGAACAAAAAAAGCATAGCGCACTGCTTGTGCCCAACGTAACCATTTGATCTCTGTGTATCAAAGAGTTCTATGTGGACAACATGCTTATGCGCTATGCTTTTTTTAATCAGATAAACAAGAGAACTTTTATCGCCCTGATGATAACCATGGCAACAAGCTAGCAACCTTATCACGGGCAGTTGCTGCATCACCTGTTCCAGCGCTTAACCGATACCAGCGAGGTCTTGTTTGCGTTTCGGCTAAAATCTTCTTGATTTGTTAACCATTTTTCTTCTGATCTATTGAACTCGCGAGTTCCGCTAGTGCCTTCCAATTCCCTTTAATTGTCGTCGACTCATTAGGGCCTGACGCATATGTCAGTTTCGTATTTTCTTTATAAATATACCAGCTAGCTGTAGAAACTTCGCAGCCATCATTTGTCTTCCAGCACAGTCGCTTTTTCCCATCAACCCAAAACCCTGAAACTCGTTCCCAAGAATTGCTCGGCTCCTGCTCAGACGCCTTGCTAATTACTGGCAAACAAAGACAAGAGGCGATTACACCTTGCAGTAAGATTATTTTCATAAAAACACCTTCGTTATAGACAGTATTGATTAAACGGACAATTTTACGCTGATCTGATGTGCTCTTAGCAACACTATACGATAAGTACGCCCAACCTTATTCTCTGGCCATCTCAGGCTCTGTGCTTACGCAGCTTTCTACTACGTTACAACATCGCAGAAGAGCTTAGCGAAATAGAAAAAATAGGATCGAGCGTGCGAATCTTAATTGCAGCGTGCTATTTTTTTGGGACCCAGTACGCTAATCCGGCTTTATCAACTTTCCATTCCCCTGATATTTTCATAGGTGCCCACAAACCGTCTTTCAGTGCATTCGATGGATTAATGAACAGGGTCCCTTCCTCATCAGCCGTGTAATCGCTTGTTTTACATTCTCCATTTCCCGCCGACCAGCACACCATACCGTATCTGTAAGAAAACCAAATTTTTTTAGGCAACCCGGAAATTGAATCCTGTACATCTAGCACTTTCGGGATTTCATAGTGCCGAATGACTGCTAATTTTATTGCATCAAAGCTATTCTTTTCTGATGCTTGCCCAATTACAGGCAAACAGAGACAAAACGCGATTAAACCCTGCAATAGGATTCTTTTCATATAAACCACCTTCGTTATGGATAGTATTAATTAAACGGACAATTTTACGCTGATCTGATGTGCCTCTAGTTTAGCACAGATATCACTTGTCAAAACTATTTTCTGTTTAGTCTCTAAACGCAATTTCTTATTGTTATCGTGAAAAATAAACTCGAGCGGTGTATTGCCCTTACCCAAAGCCTTGCCTAAAAGCTGCGCCAACTCCTGAACCCAGTCTTCATCGAAGGCAGCAGGCAATGTTAAGCTTGCAAGCTCTATGCTCGGCCACTCTTGAAAAAACAGATCGAGCGGCACCAGCTCACGCGCCTTTATTTTACAGGTCTGCTGCGATGCAATATCGAGCTCACCTTTAACGATAAAGACCGTGTGTGAACTGAGCCACTGCTGAGATTTTTTAAAGACTGATGGAAAGACCACAACCTCAGCGTGTGATGTGCCATCTTCAACCTGCACAAATGCCATCGAGTCACCCTTTTTGGTAACGATCTCACGCTTTGAGGTCAGCAGGCCACAACAGATGACCACCGGTTCCTGTGTTGGCGACTGTGCCAGCAGCGCAAGAGCGTTTGAAAAACTGATAACATTAAGCATGGTCAATTGTGCACGATACGCATGCAACGGATGTTCACTGACATAAAACCCGATAACCTCTTTCTCTTTTTCAAGCCGTTCTTTGCTCAACCAGTCTGGCACCGGTTGAAATTGGTAAAGCTGCGGTGTGCCATCATCTGCTGAACTGTCGGAGACCGGCATGCTAAAAAGCCCCATCTGGCCAGTCAACGCAGCCTTTTTATGCTCAGCTGCAAGATCCATAATGCGGCCAAGCTCATTCGTTTTTTCCGCACGATTGCCCGGCAATACATCAAGCGCACCTGCACAAATAAAATGCTCAATGACCCGCTTGTTAGAGGTACGCAAGTCGATACGCTTGCAAAAATCTAATAGATCAACAAACGGTTTTTCTGCGCGCACGGCAATAATATTTTCAAGCGAAACGATACCGACACTTTTGATGCCCTGCAAGCCGAACAGAATTTCACCACCAACAACGTCAAATTCGATTGCCGAACGGTTAATATTGGGTGGCACAATGGTCAACCCCATCTCACGTGCTTCTTGTAAATAGAATGCCATTTTTTCCGCATTGGTAGATTCAAGCGAAATGAGACATGCCATAAACTCTGCTGGATAGTTCGCTTTTAAGTAGGCTGTTTGGTAGGCGATCAGTGCATAAGCTGCCGAGTGTGATTTATTAAAACCGTATCCGGCAAAATAGGCCATCAGATCGAACAGCTCACCGGCCTTTACTTGGTTAAAGCCGCCTGTTGCCGATTTCTCTAAAAACAACGCGCGCTGCTCCGCCATCACTTCAGCTTTTTTCTTACCCATTGCACGGCGTAAAATATCCGCTTGCCCCAATGAATAACCACCAATCGTTGACGCGATTTTCATAACCTGCTCTTGATAGACAATGACGCCGTAGGTCTCTTCAAGAATCGGTGCAAGCTCAGGGAATAAATAACTTATTTTCTGCCTGCCATGGCGCCGTTCAATATAATCATCAACCATGCCTGAACCAAGCGGCCCCGGACGGTACAACGCGTTAACCGCGATAATATCTTCAAACTTATCCGGCTGCAGCTTGCGAAGCACCTCTTTCAGGCCGTTGGATTCCAATTGGAACACGCCCGATGTTTTGCCTTCGCTAACCAGCTGAAAAGTTGGCAA
>CAZHJT010000002.1:0-21568 GCA_964533545.1 uncultured Pseudomonadota bacterium
TGCTCTATTTTGAGCCTTTTTAAAATCAGATGGATCTGTAAAAGGTAATAGACGATGAGCGATAGAACAGTTTTTTTGTGTAACTGCGCGTTCTAATAATGAATAGCGGTATAAGCGATTAGATCTAATAGGGATCGTGTGGTGTAAGCGTGACAGTATGAGGAGGGCTTGTTGATGATTGTTTTTGTTCACAGCGTCATAGAGTGAATCTACCACATTCTTCTTTGCAGCATTATTTTTTCGTCGATGCTGCTGTTGAGCTCCTAATTGTTTTGAAGACTGATCTCTGCCTGGATACGTTGTTCCCATTAACGATGATATGGTTATGAAAACGCACGTCATTCTCTGTGCTGTTGTCCCGAAAAACATAGCCAAGTCCCTTTTTTTGAACATAGATACTCTGCAGTGTATAAGACCTATCTTTTGTATAGCAATTATTTTTTAAAAAAATAAGCTTAAAAAGACAGAGCTTCTACTTTTGGCTAAGCTTGGTCGCACAGAAACGTTTGGTTGATACATGAAATTAGCATGAAAGAAAGAGATGTCTGTACAGAAAACTATATTAACCGGTGATCGTCCTACCGGGCCGCTGCACCTTGGTCATTATGTTGGATCACTGTTAAATCGCGTTGAGCTACAAAAGAGCTACAAACAGTTCGTGATGCTTGCCGATATTCAAGCGCTGACCGACAACGTAGATAATCCACAAAAAATTCGCACCAATGTCTGTGAGGTTGTGCTCGATTATCTTGCCGTTGGCATCGATCCAAGCAAGACAACGATTTTTTTACAATCGATGATTCCCGAAATTGCCGAACTAGCAACGTTGTATCTCAACTTTGTGACGTTGAGCCGTTTAAAGCGTAACCCGACAGTTAAAACTGAGATTCAACAAAAAGGGTATGGGGATGCTGTGACGGTCGGTTTCCTGACCTATCCAGTGCACCAAGCGGCCGACATTACTATTTTTAAAGGTAATTTGGTCCCTGTTGGTGAAGATCAACTGCCGATGATTGAGCAGACTAACGAGATTGTGCGAGCCTTTAACAGAACCTATAACACCAATGTACTGGTGGAAGCAGAAGCCTTGATCCCGCGCTTTGCGCGTCTGCCTGGTATTGATGGCAAGGCCAAGATGGGCAAATCCCTAGGCAATGCGATTTTCTTGTCAGATTCTGCCGATCTGGTGAGTAAAAAAGTGATGCAGATGTACACTGATCCCGATCATATACGGGTGGAAGATCCGGGCAAAATCGAGGGTAACACCGTCTTCACGTATCTTGACGTATTTGGTACTGATGTCACAACAATCGCGCAGATGAAGGAGCAGTACCAAAAGGGTGGTTTGGGCGATGTGAAGGTTAAGCGCTATTTGGTAGAGGTGTTAAATACGCTTTTAGAACCACTGCGTCAGCGACGTGCTGAGTATGCCAAAGATCCGCACGCGGTCATGCAGATTATTCGCACGGGCACTGAGCATGCGCGTGAAGTTGCAGCGCATACTATGACGGAAGTGCGCCAAGCGATCGGGCTTAATTATTGGTGAGCATACCGTAAGAGTTTTCTATCTATATATGAGGGTTGTAATGAAGCTGTGTAAAAAAATGTTGGTAGTTGTCCTGTATATAAGCACCGCAGCTGATTGTGTTGGTTCCAGCAGATCTGACATTGAGAGTATAAAAGAAAAGCTTGCTGCAGCAAAAAAAAATACTCCCGCTGTTCAAAGAGCGTTGCGTAGCAAGTACCCAGACCCTGAGGCTGACGATGCGCGAGTACTCTATGGATTTGTTCATGGGGTCAGAGAGCCCTTGTTAGGGCTAATGGATAAAGCTATCAAGGTAAGCACAGATCCTTGGGTATTAGAAGAATCCAGTACCATTTTCGCACAATGCGAGAAGAGGCTTTCAGAGCAGCCACCGCTTTTATTGCCAGAGATGGGCTATGCGCAGAAGTTCTATGCAGATTCTTTCAGGATGGCACAGCTTTATAAAGAAGAACTTGATGGACGTCACCCGGAGTCCTGCTCTGTTTGCCCAAAAAGCTTTTGGCTGAGAAAGCTTCGTTGTGCTGGGCTTCACAAAGAATATAAGTTCTGGCAGGAGGCGCTGGAGATTTTTAAGAAAGCTGCTCAATTAGAAAAACGTGATCCTGCATTGCTTGAAAAGTACGCACAGCTAGATCCTACAATGCTTGGACATAGAGTGTCTCAAAAGACTAAAGATGGCAATTGATCGAGGTTCTTAATGAAGTTGTTAAAGAAAGTTGTAGTAGTTCTATCCCTTATGCACATAGGTTCAATTGCCAGTTCAGATGAAGCTGCGCAGTGCGCACTACGCAAAGAGACTGTTGAGCTGCTGGCAGAGAGAGTTGAGCTGCTCAGAGATCTACCCTATTTGAAGGCGGAACTTTATAAGGAGTACCCAAATCCAGATGATCCTGAGGGAAAAGAAGTGCATAGATTATTTCTTACCGTGCCAACCCAAATGCTCAAGATTACAGAAAAACGACTTGAACTTGCGCGTCAAGATCCATGGCTGTTGCTAGAAAGCGATGCAATTTAATGCAATAGCTAAGCAAGGGTTAACAGAACTATCGCCAGAAGCTGTACACAACAATGCGAGCAAAGCCTACTGTCTTGCGGCAAAAAAGATAAGAGCATATAAAAGAGAGCTTGATCGTCGCCACCCAGCATGGTGCTTTTCTTGTAGAAGTCTCAGGCACCCTCTCGGCCGCTGTCGGATAGTTCATCAACACTATGAAGGGTGCCTTAAACCGCTCGTAGAGGTTATGGCTATCGCTGCTCTAGCTCAAGCTAACGATCCAGAGGTTTATGTAAAAGCTGAACAGCTTGCTGTTAAAGTACGCGTTGCGCAAGCCCTTCAGGGGTGAGTAATCTCGGCTCAATTTGACTCTTTGTCCTATTTGTGATGTACTATTTCTAATAAAAATCACAAAAAGAAGGATAAAATCGATGTTCTTAACCTTATGTATGGCACTTTTGTGCTCCCCAGCGCTCCAGGTGGCTGAATCAGTGCCAAGCTTTGTAAGCCTGTCAAATCCGTTAGAAATGGTCTCACTTGTGCCTGTGGCAGAGTCAATCGAGGCAAAAACGCTGACAGCTCAGGGTAAATCTGTCCAAACAGAGACAGTGTATCACACGAAATCAGCAAAACAAGATGGTATCGGTGTTCTCAGAATTATCGATAATATTGGTGCGTCCTTTGAAGATGTCGTGTGCAAAATACGAGAGTATGCTGAAGACAAGAGCGTTAAAGGGGTGCTCCTTGTTATTAACTCAGGCGGCGGATCTATAGGGTCGTCAGAGCTTATTTGTAGAGAGATAAAAGAGCTGGCTGCGAAGAAACCTGTTGTTGCTCTTGCGGTCAACTCCTGTAACTCAGGGGCCTACTGGGTTGCTATTGCTGCAGATTGGATCGTTGCGCAGGCATCGACCAGTGTAGGGAGTATTGGGGTAAAGTATACGATCGAAAAAGGAAAAAACTTTAAACAGACGAGCCCTGAGTGTACCTCTGATGTCGATATTACGGTGCTCTATGCGGGCAAATGTAAAGGCATTGGGGACAATAGAACGGCTCCTTTGTCTTCTGCTGATCGTGCTATTGTGCAGGAGCATACCGACTTGTTGTATGAAATCTTTACTTCATTTGTTGCCCAAGCGCGAGGACTTTCTTTAGAGAAGCTCTGTGAGTGGGCCGATGGTAAAGAGTTCACCGGCGTACAAGCACTTAAACTTGGTCTTATTGACCAGATTGGTAGCTACTCTGATGCAGTCAGAAAACTGGAAGAGCTTATAGTCGCTCGTGGCACGGTGATCACCAACAGGCTTGTTTTTATTGATTGATCACTATAGTTTTATAGGCATATTAAAGAAGGTCAGGCGACTCATAGATAACGAGTCGCCTGACCTTTTGTCTGTGAAAGAGCTGTCAATGCTGTTTTTATTCTTTTATTCCATGCGCTTTTATAGCATCAAAGACAGCTTTTGCTTGAGCGTCTTCAAATTGCATGAAGCTTGTTTTATCATCTTTGGCCTGAGGAGCGCGCGTAACATCAAATATGGTTGCGTGTTCGATGCGGCCTGAAGATTTTTGCAGTGCCGAAATAGTGCGTAACATACCACCGGGAAATTCTGTCCGAGCTGTATAAAGAGTGCCGCTGTTGTCAGGCATTCTTGTTGCGTCGTAAGTAGGCTGATCTCGCTTAATGGCTGCGACAACAGTGTTGAGAAAGGCGTCTCTGTCCTCTAGAAGCTTTTTCATTCCTTCGGCACGAGTTGCTGCGTCGTCACTTGCGCAAGCGGCAGATGCCAACGATAAACAGCCGATTACTAATAACGTTTTTCCAATGCGTATCATAGAGGATCCTACGAGTATAAGGGTAACAACAACAGACCATAAAACATGATGATACTATAATACAGTCTGGCAATTAAAGTCAAGAATATCTTTTAACAAGCGCATGCGGCTTAGATTCTATTTCGTGACAGGTTTTATAGGAAAAGGGCTTTGCTGTTCTGTGCAACTGTAATGTATTGCGAATTTCTTTCTTAATAGGGCAGACTATGGTGTGTTTTAATACTCAGAATATCCTATGGTCAAAAGGGAGGTAGCTATGCACAACTACACGCAGAATAAAAGTATGGTGAAAAAGTATGGGATCTCTCTAGGGGTTGGTCTTCTGTTCGCTCTTTTGTTAATCACAACGGTTATTGGCTATCTGCGTGAAAAGCCGACTCACACAGCAAACATGATGGCCCAAGATATAGCGCAGCTTAAAGAGATTTTTGAGCGCATCGAAAAAACATGCGGCATTCTCAGTTTTGACTATCAAGCGAACCCGATCAATTTTTTAACCATCAAGAAGGATGGCTTTATTGGGTCAGAAGTCGGTTCCATGAACCTAGCCTACCCCGACAAATGGCAAGGCCCTTATCTGCTGGATAATCCGACCATGCAGGGCAAAGAGTATGAAATAGTCAGCACCAGCAAAGGATACTTTATTGTGCCTGGTCGCGGCGTAGAGCTTCCCAATGGTAAGATTGTCGGTGTTGATATCATACTTGATGAACAGGCTGATGTTGTCGCCATGATGCACGATAAAGAGAAGCTTATGTTTGATGGCAAACCTTTGGCAGCAGCGTTGATTGCCGAAAAAACGGTTATTAATTCGCCCTTTATTGCGGCATTGATCCGTGACGATGGGCAGTAAAAAACCCCAGTTGCGTTAACCGGGGTTTTTATATATCTAATTACTTTTGGAAAAATGGGGCAGCGCAGGCACTTTCTTGCTGAGTGCATCGGTCAGAATAATGATTGTGTATGGTAATGGCTGCTGGGTTAGGGTACATAAGGCTGTGGTACACTAATGAACTCAATGTGCCAATAATGCTTGATGTGATGATGTTGTTCCACCACAACCTATTTTCAAGTTCCTGATCAGTAGCGCGCATTACCCCATAGGCCCAGTTGATATCGTCGAATTTAAAAAGAACATGATTTTCTTCGTACTCTTCAATCATTTTCTGTGCTTTTGCGCGGATATCGTCAACAGTGCGCTTACTCGACAGATAGTTAGTAACCAGTGCGGGCACTAAAAAGGCCGCAATTTTATCAGCTTTGTAAGCCTGGGCAGGTGTGGTGCTAACCATGCTCAAAGCGATGAGCATCATCATACGTCGTACCATAAAAATCCCCTTTTAAATTGGTTATTTGGTTATACTGTGGTCAAAAAAGAAGCGGCTATCTTTTTCATACCTTGCGTAAATTGTACCTCCACAAAAACGGCTCCGTCACCACGATCGTCGATTGATTGTACAACGCCTATACCAAATGTCGAATGCTTTACGGTTTGATATTTTTTGAAAGGGCAGGGTGTAGTAGCAACCTTCTTTTTACTCGTCGGTTCGGTAGGTTTCAGTATGCGGCGTTCTGCTGGTTTGACCGTAGCTTTAGGTGCATTTATGGGTTTGCTTGGCGTGCCAAATGTTTGAATAGATCTGGCGGTGGTCAGCCCAAACCAGCCCGCAAAAAAAGTGGCCGCTTGATACTCGGAGCTATAAGAGCAATCTTGAATTGGAATAAGCTTTGCCGGCATTTCATCAATAAATCGCGAGCGTAACTGATCATTCGTTTGCCCATAGGCGTACCGATAGCGGCAATGGGTAAGTAACAGATAGTTTTTGGCGCGTGTTATAGCAACATAACATAAGCGCCGCTCCTCTTCGATGCCTTCTTGGCTCATCAGTGATCGTGAACTTGGCAGAATGCCTTCCTCAAGTCCTGCAATGGCAACCGTATCAAACTCAAGTCCCTTTGCGCCATGCATAGTCATGAGAAGTACAGGGTTGCTATCGGTATTGTCACGTGATGCATGCTCTTGCATAAGGCTTACTTCGTCAAGCAGTGCATTTATGGTCGTAATTCCTTGCAGCTCAAACTGTTGTAATGCGCGTAGTAGCTCTTTGATGTTCTCATGCCGTTCTGCCGCTTCGTCTTTGTCATACGCATTGGTAAGATGAGCGAGATACCCCGTTTTTAAGAGTATATGTTCTGCTGTGCTGCTCGGCTTGTCGGTTGCTTGAAATGGAGCCAAAAGAGCCATAAACTGCTCAACCGCATTGCGACGCACGCCGGTCAATACCTGTTGGTTGATAAGATGGGTTGCAATTTCGTGGAATGATAAGAATGGTTCATCATGCCAGCGGTCGCGAAACAGTTGTTCAAACTGTTCACCCAAACCACGAGCAGGACAATTAATCACGCGAAAAAAAGCAACACGATCATGCGGGTTGGCAATCAATTTTAAGTAAGCGAGGATATCTTTAATCTCTTTGCGCTCATAGAACTGTACGCCACCTATAATGCGATAGGGCACCGAACGCTTAATCAATGCTTCTTCCAGTGAGCGTGATTGAAAGTGTGCTCGATATAAGATGGCGCAACTTTGCGTTTTGTTTGCTTTACGTGCAGCCTGCATACCGTGTGCGATCATGTCCCCTTCTTGGCGATCAGAAAGGCAACTCATGACACGAATACGGTCGTTGCCGGTACGTTCAGACCACAACTCTTTTGGATTGCGTTGTTTGTTGTTGGCGACGACGGTATTGGCTACGGTTAGAATCGACTGTACCGAGCGATAATTCTGTTCAATTTTTATGATGCGGGTATTGGCAAAGTCTTTCGTAAAGTGAGCAATGTTTTCTACCGTTGCGCCACGCCATGAGTAGATCGACTGGTCTTCATCACCAACAACGCACACAGAGTCTGCAGCAATCGTTTTTTTGTCCAGCGTCATCTGTTTGAGCAGCGCATGCTGCACCACGTTGGTATCTTGATATTCATCCACCAGTACATGTTTAATGTTCTGACGCCATTGTGCAAGTACTGACTCATTTTTACGTAACAGTGTTAACGTCTCAAGTAAAAGATCATCAAAATCAAGACAGCGGCTTGCGCGTTTTTCAGCTTCGTATGCTTGGTACACTTGTAAAAGAATTTGATCGTGCATCAATCCTTCAGATACCTCAGTTGGGCTGATTGCGCGGTTTTTTAGCTGTGATATTTGGTATGACAACTGTTTTACGCTGGTGCGTTTGCCCAGATCATAGCGTTGAATAATGCCGCTGAGTAACTTTTGTTGATCTTCATCATCTAAAATCGATTCAAAGGGTGTTGGCAACAGATGCTTGTACCGTTTTAATAGGCGTAAACAGTATGCGTGAAAGGTACCTATAAAGGGTACGTCGCGATGATCAGGCAAAAAATGTGCAACGCGTTCGAGCATCTCTTTTGCCGCTTTGTTCGTGAAGGTCAATGCAATAATAGAGCTTGGCTGCACCCCTTTATTAACAATAAGGTGTGCAATGCGTGCCGTGATAACGCGTGTTTTTCCCGATCCTGCGCCAGCGATGATCAGCAGTGAACCATGCTCCTGTTCGACCGCTTCACGTTGTTGTTTGTTGAGTCCATCGCGTAAGAATGTGGTGAGCGCGCCTAGTGTACTATTCATCGTATGCCTTTATCTATGATACTGTTCTGCTATCAGCGTATCATGTTTTGCATATCAAGGCATTTTTCTAATGTTTTTTCTTTGCAGATTGTGGCCAACAGCAACAGCATACATAGCGCCAGCAGCTTTTCTTTTCTCGTCGTGGAGAGCTTTCGAGTGCAAGCTCTTTTTGTTCGGTATTTTTTTCTGGCTTTTCTCGAATTGGCACAATAAAATCAGGTCCTAATAACTGCTGCCCAAAGGTAAGAGGAGGTTTTGGCGTTTCTGCTTTTGGCAGTGCTTGAGCAAGCTGTCGGGTTGTGCTTTGTGGCGAGCGGCTATTTTTCCGTTGTGAAAGACTGGTTGCTGTTATATCGCGCAGGAGTGATGGATTTTCAGGAATGCTTGCAGGTAGTGTTGCTGACTGTTCTTCATCTCTTATCGCCGTTGCGCTGTGCTCTACGAGATTCTCTACAGCAAGGCCATCAAGCGCTCTGAGTTGTTCTAAAGTTTTGGCAAAATGTTTTTGTTGAGGACTCATGCTTCCGATTCGACTGTGCCCTTGCTGGGATGTTGTGTTGCCCTGTTCGCTGGTGAAATTACTCAGTGTTTGTGGCGTAGTTGAAAGCTCTCGGTTCAAGGCTCCTGATGCCGGTGTTGGGCTTGAATGGCTGGTTCGTGGTGTCAGTCCTTCTGTTAGCACAATAGAGCAGAACTCCCCACCTTCTTCTTCGCCAAAAGTGACATCAACAGGCGTTGCTTCTTGGCGAGAGCCTGAGGCATAGGGCGTTAGGCGCCGTGGGCTGCGAGGTAAGTTGAGATCCTTTTCTGAGCTCATGAGCGACAGGTGGAGCATGCACAAACAAGCGATGTTAATCATATACTGCATGTGTAAAATCCTTAAATCTTGGGTAATTGTAATAAGTAGTGATTCTTCTACCATGAAAAGCAATGAAAAACAAACGATTGTGGCAAGCGCCAAGCTATACTTGTTGGTCTTACTCTTGTTTCTTGCGGGTGCAGCACCATGAAGAGATACGATGGGTTAAGCGTTGCCAACAGCCTGTGCTGCGCACATTGATGGTGCGGTAGGGGATGAAGTCCCTATCGTCATCATCATCGCTCTCGCTGCTAGCATAATCGCTCTCATCACTACTAGAGTCGTCATCATCAGAGGGAGGAAAACCCTCCCTTGTCTTGCCGGAATCTCTTTTTCGTCCGGCAGCAATGACTTCGCTATCAGGTTGTCCCGTTTTTTGTTCAGCAATCTCTGCGGTAGGTTGCGGTGCACTTTCGGCAGTTGATGACGCTTGAGGCCATACACGTTCTGTCCTGCCCGCACCTGTATATGGCTGGCCAGCGTTATATGCGTTTACTGTTTGAGGCGATCTGGGAGAATTTTCTTGTCTGTCAGTAGTGTTTCTTCTGCTGTTATGGCGTACCTCTTCTATGCGATTGAGCAAGGCAGGCAGTAACCATGGGTATTGTTGAAAGAAGGCAAGAGCTTCTGCATTCATGGTTAAGATTCTCGGTGTGCCATCTGGATGCATGTAGTGACGGCGTGTGAATTGGTGGCTGCTTGATTTATCTGAGGTGATAAGTATCGCATTGTATGAAAATAATAAGAAGGCAGCGATATAAAGTGTATGTTTCATATTCAGTCTCTGTGGATTTCTGGTTTATGATTGTAATTTGGCAATAAGAGCCCTGATGTTGACCCACATTAGTATAAAAAGCAAACATGAACAAAGCAACTTACGCATTTTTAATAAAGCACGCGGCGGGTTTGTTTACCGATGGCCGGATATACTCAGCATAACGCGATCTGCATTATGAGGATCAAGAGTGCCGGTTATTTTGATCTCGCCATTAGCGATTAAGGGCAGACGTAGAACTCCAGCCATCTCTTTGGAGTCGTCTGTGTAGGTATCTTCTTTGATGCTGGCGGTTACCGTTAACGAAGCATAATTTGTTTCGCTGTCATGTTGAACGGCCTGTATTGTCAGCCAACGCAACATGGTACGTGGTTTGATCGTCAAGCAGTTGATGCCATCGAGTTTTAAGCTGTAGGTGGTAGATTGTGCCTTCATTAAGGGTTTCTTTTTATGTTCTGTTGCCTGCGCAGCACAACATAAGAACGAACAAATAAGAGCAACGCTTATGGGTGCCATGTTTCTATATGCCTTTGAAGAGTAAGGGTGCAACGGATGCACTTATTCTACCTTATATCACTGTCGGCAGCATAGAAAACGTGAACAAGTCGACGATCTTGGCGATCTGGTCGCTGTTGCCCTTTACGCGTTGTGCGGGTTCCACGATTCAAGATAGTTCATAAGCGGTTCTAAACTTTTTTTGCTCTTTGCCGATACCAGCACATGTGGTTGATATTTTTTCAGCATGCCTTCGACTTCTACCGCGTCTTCGATAGCATCCGCTTTATTAAAGACATAGAGCATAGGCTTGTCATGTACTTTGAGCTCCGTTAACACTTTCTGTACAACAATGATTTGATCTTGCCAGTTTGGGTTGGAGATATCAACAACATGGAGCAAGAGATCAGCATATGAAAGCTCAGACAATGTCGATTTAAAAGCATCGATTAAGTTGTGCGGCAACTGTTGAATAAAGCCAACCGTGTCAGACAGAAGCCCTTTTTTCATACCATTAACGTAGAGCTCACGTGTCGTGGTATCAAGCGTAGCAAACAGCTTATTTTCAGCGAGCACATCGCTTTTGGTGAGTGCGTTTAAAATGGTTGATTTGCCAACGTTCGTATACCCAATAAGACAAGCGTGAGGCACGCGATTAGACAGGCGTTGTTTGCGCTGTGATTCACGCGCCGTGTGCATGCGCTCAAGATCCCGTTTATGTTTAAGGATAGTAGCTTCGATATGACGCGTCTCTTTTTCTTTGAGTGTTTCGCCAAAACCGCCACGGACACCGATAGCACCAACTTGTTGCTCCATGAAAATACCTTTACCCGCAAGGCGTGTTTTTTGGTATTTGAGCATAGCGATAGCGACCTGTAGTTTGCCTTCGGCAGAATGAGCCGATTTTTCAAAAATCTCTAAAATCAGATAGGTGCGATCGAATACGGTACACTGGAGCATATCTTCAAGATTACGCTCTTGTTGTGAGGTCAGTGCGTCGGAAATGATAACCTCTTCGATCTCATGTTCTTTGCAAAAATTGGCGATCTCCTCAAGCTTGCCTTTGGTAAAAAAATAGCTCGAATCGATTGTCCGTATTTTTACGTAGAGTTCATGCTGATACTCTGTGCCATTCGTTTCCAGCAGCTTGCGAAACTCAGCAAAATATGACTCTATGTTACTGACACGATTATAGGGTGCATCAACACCAATGATGAGCGTTTTTACCGGGATTTTGGTTGGTGTAAGAGGAAATTGTGACATGGTAGTCCTTGGTTGAGCTGCCGCATCAGTGCGCTAATGGCAGTAGTAGTAGGCTAGTTTTTCTCTTAATGGTACGACAATCGGATAATTTAAGCAATCTCACCGAGCAGCGCATTGGCAGTGGTAAGTTAGCGCACGATTTGCTACAGTGGAGTTGAGAATATTTTTTTCACTTTTTAACGACGTACGCATATGTTCAGTTTTTTAGCCAATAAATTTTCATCGATCTTTTCCTCTATGACGGGTAAAAGCCATCTTTCTGAGCAGA
The DNA here is from genome assembly GCA_964533545.1 of uncultured Pseudomonadota bacterium. Taxonomy (GTDB): domain Bacteria; phylum Babelota; class Babeliae; order Babelales; family Vermiphilaceae; genus JAFEAZ01. The sequence continues at coordinate 11,689 of CAZHJT010000002.1, forward strand.
ATATTCAAGAAGCGCTTGCGAGTGTACGTGTGGCTTTGCTCGAAGCCGATGTGCCGGTCCATGTTGCCGACAGCTTCATAGAGCAGGTTAAAGCTGAAGCATTGGGTAAAAAGGTCTTGGCATCACTCAAGCCGGCCGATCAGTTTATTAAAATAGTCTATGATTCGTTAACCGCATTTTTAAGCGGTGGGCAGCCTGCCGCTGCAGGAACCCCTTTCAGTTTTCAACTGCCAGCTACGGTGATGCTGTTTGGTTTGCAAGGTTCTGGTAAAACTACCACCATTGCCAAGATGGCCCGATACATACAAAAGCAGGCGGAAAAACGGGGCAAGAAGCGTCAGATACTGCTTGCTTCAGTCGACTTTTATCGCCCGGCCGCCGTTGATCAACTAGAAATTTTGGCGCAGCAGGTCGGCGCTCTGTTTTACCGCGCAACCCAGACGGATCCGGTAAGGGCAGCGATGGAGATTCAGGCCTATGCAAAGGCCAACTCTATAGAGCTCCTTTTCTTGGACACTGCTGGTAGATTCCATGTTGATAGCGCCATGCTTGATGAGCTTAAGCAGCTTGCGCAGGCAGTGCAGCCGCGTTATAAAATCATGGTGCTTGATGCGATGACCGGCCAAGAGTCGCTTAAGGTGGCTCAGGCATTTGATCAGGCCGTAGGCTATCAGTATGCGCTGCTGACAAAAATGGACAGTGAAGTGCGTGGCGGAGCAGCCTTTTCGTTTCGGTATGCGCAAAAAAAGCCGATCCTGTTTGTGGGGTCAGGAGAAAAAATTGATGATCTCGAGCAGTTTTACCCTGAGCGTGTAGCTGGGACTATTTTGGGCATGGGTGACGTTGTAAGCTTGGCTGAGCGGGCACAGGCATGCACAAAAGAGTCTGAGCAGGAGGCGATGGAGAAGGCTTTGCAGCGGGGCCATCTGACCTTGCAAGATTTTGCCAACCAGCTTGGTATGCTTGACCGTATGGGTTCTTTGAGCCAGGTTATGCGGTATGTACCAGGGCTTGGATCGCAACTGTCGCCCCAAATGCTTTCTGATGGCGAAATAACGATGAAGCGCTTTCGGGCCATTATAGGTTCGATGACCCCAAAAGAGCGTAATAATCATACGCTTTTGGATGTTGCGCGGAAAAATCGTATAGCCAAGGGGGCCGGGGTACAGGTCAGCGAAATAAATCGTTTGCTTGAGCGATTTGAAGAAAGTCAGCAATATGTTAAGCTGTTTAAAAAAATTGGCCGCGGCAACCGGCTTTTTAGGTAGTTGCTCACGTGAAAAATCATAACGCATAGTTTCTATTTTATAAGGACTCGAGAATTATGGCAGTCAAAATACGCCTGTCACGCATAGGGAAAAAGCACGCACCATTTTACCGCATTGTTGCTGTAGACAGTCGTAGCAAGAGAGATGGCGCATTCTTAGAGGATTTGGGAACCTACGATACCCTTAAAAGTAATGTAGTTACCTTGAATGCCGATCGTATCGATTATTGGATTTCAGTAGGCGCGGTTCCAACCGATTCGTTTACTAAAGTACATAAGCTCTATAAGCGTGCTACCAAAGCTTCTCAAGAAGTAGCACCAGCTCCTAAAGCGCCTAAAAAGGCTGCAGCGAGCAAAAAAGCTGCAACAACTAAAGCCGAGTAATCTCTTTTTCAGCGCAGTGGTGGATTATGCAAGCATGCAAAGACTTGGTGCAACATATAGTTAAAACCCTTGTCGATAAGCCAGAAGCAGTAGTGATTACAGCAGCGGATGTTGAAGGTAAGATTGTCATCAGTGTTAAAGTTGATGATGCTGACCTTGGGCGCGTTATTGGCAAAGATGGGCAGACGATCAGAGCTTTGCGTGCATTAGCACTCGTTGTTGCCCCTCCAGGACAAGAGATTAGTGTGGATGTTCTGAAATAATATGAATATAACGGTTCTGTCTGTTTTTCCTGAATTGTATACGCAGTTCTGCTCAACAAGCCTTATAGGGCGTGCGCAAGAAAACGGGCTTATTGATATTAACGTCAAGAGCTTTTTTGATTACGTAGCTCCTAAAGAGCGTATCGATGCGCCTAGCTTTGGTCATGGTGCTGGTATGCTTATACGTCCTGACGTTGTTGAGCGTGCTATTGATGATCGGGTCAAGCAAGCAGGTCCTGCATACACTATTTTTTTCTCTCCTCAAGGCAAAAAACTTGATCAGCCTATGATGCGTTCCATTGCTCAAAAAGCTAGCCAGGCCGGGCATCTTATGCTTGTTCCGGCGCGTTACGAGGGCATGGATGCTCGTGTTGAATCTCATTATGCTGACGAAGTTGTTTCGTTGGGTGATTTTGTCCTTATGGCTGGTGATCTACCAGCTATGGTACTTCTTGAAGGCGTCGTTCGGCTGTTGCCGGGCGTAGTTGGTAAAACTGAATCGATTGAAAAAGAATCCTTTACCGGGTCATTCGTTGATTATCCAGAATACACAGCGCCGGTTGATTGGCTGGGCATGCACGTGCCAGATGTCGTGCGTTCAGGTAATCACGGAGCTTTGCGGGAATGGCGTCAGCAACAGGCGGTTGAGAAAACGGTTATGCACCATTTTGAATGGTTGCGTGCCAACGAGCTTAACGATGCCGAGAGAATGCAGGTTGCCCACTGTTTACCAGCCCATTATGTAGCGTTGTTACACAACGATGTGTTGGTTGGGCCCGATAAGACCCCTGGGACGACTTCAGTTACCTCAATCGATATTCATGATATCGCCAGGTCGTGTGAGACTTATGGCGTAAAGGGTTTTACGATTGTTACCGGTCTTGAAGATCAGCAGCGGGTTGTTGGCACCTTGTTAGATTTTTGGAAAGTTGGTCCGGGGATTACCTACAATCGCGTCAGACATGAAGCGGTCAAGGCGGTCACCATAGAGCCTCGTCTGACCAACGTGATACAAGCAATTAAAGAAAAAGAGGGCGTAGAGCCGCTGGTGATAGCAACGTCAGCACGCCAGGTGGCACATGAACGAGCAATTACGTTCTTCGATCAATCACTTGTTTGGAGTCATAAGCGACCAGTATTGTTTATATTTGGTACTGGGCAAGGGCTTACTAAAGAATGTATCGATCTGTGTGACTTTTTGCTCCCGCCTGTAGGGGGTGTTTCACCATATCGGCATTTGTCAGTCAGGTCGGCTGTGGCCATCATTATTGATCGTTGGTTAGGTTTTAATCAACGAACCTATAAACAAGATTGTCAGGACGCTAATTCTCGGGTATAGTGAAGCAGTGACAGAGTGGAAATATGTTTAATACTATACGGTGTTTTTGAGAGCATGACTTTTAAGACTTTCTTGGGATACTCTTGGAGAAAGTCGAAAAGCACCATGATATGTTCCCAGAAGTTTTATAAGGGCAAGCCATGAAAGCGCGTACATTTACTAAAGAAACCATTAGTGACATGGGTGTTGTTGAGCGTGAGTTTCCACGCCTTGAGATTGGCGATACGGTCGCTGTATCACAACGCATCAAAGAGGGTGACAAAGAGCGTATCCAGGTTTTCGAAGGCGATATTATCGCTATGCGTAACAATGGAGCGTCAAGCACCTTTACCGTTCGCAAAATAGCTGCAGGTGCAGTTTCTGTTGAGCGTATTTTCCCATTACACGCTCCTTTTATTGAAGACATAAAATTCGTTCGCAAGGGTAAAGTACGTCGTGCAAAACTGTACTATATCCGTGATCGCGTTGGTAAGGCTGGCCGCGTTGAAGAACAGGTTATTACCCGTCAACAACGTGAGCAAAAAGCTGCTGCCAATAAACAAGAAAAAGCGTAACAGGGTAGGTACCGTGCAGTTGAAGCATCATTGTTTCATGCTGATTATTGGTGCCATTTCTCTTTGCCTTACATCGTGCATTAAAAGATCCGCACTAGATCGAGAATATCGGTCTGATGCGGATCTTCTTTTTTCTCAGCCAACGCTCCAAGATTATAAGCAGATGGAAGCCTTAGAGGGCTATTCCAGCTCGCCCAGAGCATCCAAGCGCAGTCGTGACGATTCGTTGCCATCATTAAAGCCGTCTGCACACGATGAGTGCAACGATCATCTGCTGCTCGATATTCCATTGCCAGTTGATGCGCGTGCTCTTGCGGGGCATGCAGATTGCATCACACCACGTGATCTATGTCTGGTGCGCTCTACGTCGCTTGAGCAGTCTGCCTTGGTAGATTTTTATCTCAGCATGCTTGAATCTGCAGGCTGGTCGTTAAGCGGTCAGATGAAATCGCCGCAGGAGTGGTTGATGGTTTGGGAAAAGCCGCGTAAGTTCTGCGTGGTTTCGTTGCGTCCGGTGCGTACTACTAGGTGGTGGGGCAAAAGATCTGCCAGCACATGCATTGTTATTACGGTTGGCGACAAGAATCTACTCTAATGTGTCGAGCCAAGAAAAGAGATCCATTATTCGATTGAAAAAAGCGATAGTAAGTTGTACACGCTGCTGAATTTTTTGACTGTACAATCGGTGCGCTCGATATTCTGATTGCTGGCAACCAGCAGATTGCGTATGCCAAACTTTTCAGCTTCACGTATATACATAGTAATTTGGTTGATCGGTTTTAATTGACCAGTCAGGCTGATCTCACCCAGGGTAATAGATTTTTCGGGAAGCGGTTGCTGAAAGTAACTTGAGAGCAATGCCAGTGCGATACCTAGATCGGCAGAGCTGCTCTTGATTTTAAAGCCGCCGCTGACTTTGAAAAAGATATCATGCGCGCTCAGCCTAACTTGCAGATATTTCTCTAAAATAGCGGCAATAAGTACTACCTGTTTATGATCAACGCCAGAAATAACCCGTTGAGGAATACCCATTTTTGATTCGATAGTCAGCGCCTGTAGCTCTAAAAGCAATGGGCGGGAGCCTTCAACGACGCTGATGAGCGCTGAGCCGGGAGCATGGCTTGCCTCGCTGACAAGATGTTCATTGATGTTAGATACTTCAACGAGCCCATTCGATTCCATCTCAAAAAAGCCAACTTCATTGATCGTGCCAAAACGATTTTTAACTGAGCGCAGTACACGTGTTTGCCATTGATCTTCACCTTGCAAATAGAAGACCGCATCAACCATATGCTCAAGAATTTTAGGTCCGGCCATGGTTCCTGCTTTGGTGATATGGCCGCTTAACAATACGGTAATGGCGCGATCTTTGGCAAGTCGCATCAAGCGAAAGGTCGAATCACGCAGTTGACTGACGCCACCAGGCGTTGAATCTGAATCGGGAAGATAGCAATTTTGTATCGAGTCAATAATGACCAGATCAGGTTTCTCTTGTTCTGCGGTGGCAATAATACGTTCAAGATTGGCTTCATCAGAAAAAAGCAGCTGTGCTGATGAGCAGCCAAGCCGTTCAGCGCGCTGTTTTACCTGTTTGAGAGATTCTTCGGTAGAAAAATAGAATACGCGGTACTCTTTGGCGATCTGGTTGCCTATCTGAAGCATCAGCGTTGATTTGCCAATACCGGGGTCACCCGTGACAATTGATAGTGATCCGCGCATCAGACCGCCACCAACCACTCTGTCCCATTCGCGCAAGTTTGCAAGGAGTCGCTCATCTTGATCATGTGATAGGCTACTCAAATGCACCATGCTGATCGATGGTCCGCGCACGTTACTACTGCTGCCGGGACGCACTGCAGCGCTTGGCTCGCTTGCTTGCTCAGCAAACGTTTCCCATTCATTGCAATTTGGGCAGCAACCAATCCATTTTGGTGTGGTGTAACGGCAGGTGCTACAGATAAACTTGCTTGATATTTTAGCCATTGTGGTTATAGGGCAGCCATTTTATCAATTTTATAGCAGGTGCGACAGCGGGCTTGATACGCCTCTTGTGCGCCGACCATAATTATATGATCATCAAAATGTGCCGGTTTACCATCAACCAGGCGCTGAGTAAAATGACCTTCATTGCCACAGACTGAACAGATAGCAGACAGTTTTGTTATAGAGTCAGCTATAGCAAGGAGTGTAGGCATCGGTCCAAATGGTACGCAGCGAAAATCGAGATTAAGGCCTGCGACAATAACTCGTTTGCCTGCGGCAACGAGCGTACAGATGGTGCTGACGATGCTTAACGGGAAAAACTGCACTTCATCAATGCCTATTACGTGCACATCGGGCTTGAGGCCCAGCTCTTGTATGATGGCAGGATCAACCAACGGTTGTGCATCAAGACAGTTGCCATCATGTGAAACGAGCTGCTCAATGGTATGGCGATCATCAAGTCTGTGTTTAAAGGTCAACACATTTTGACGCGCAATTTTTGAGCGGCGTAATCTGCGCATAAGTTCTTCAGATTTTCCTGAAAACATAGGACCACAGATAATTTCAAGAGATCCTGAGCGGTAAGCTGGTTTGTAATATGTCATAAAAATGCGTACCTTTTATTCGAGTTCTTTTAATGCTTTTTCCCATTCGCTATATGCTGCATCCTTTTTGCGCTTTAAATCAAGAATCTGTTCTTGGGTGCTGGCAAATTCAGGAGTTCCATAAACGAGTGTGGCAAAACGTTGTTCTGCCGAGGCTATATATTCTTCAAATTTTTCGACTGACCGTTCGAGTTTTTTCGCTTTTTTACGCAGCTCAAACAGATCCTTTGCCGATGCGCTCTCAGATGCGCCTTCTTTTGCCTGTGCTTGTTGGGCAGCGGTTGCCACCTGTTTAGCAGCAGCTTCTTTGTGATGGCGGAATTCATCATAGTTGCCGTGGTACAGATGTGCGCCGTCTGGGGTAAGCTCAATAATGTGCGTTGCCAGGTCGTTTACAAAATCACGGTCATGCGAAACAAACATTAAAGTGCCTTGGTATGAGCGCAAAGCATTCAGTAATACTTCTTTAGACGGAATATCTAAGTGGTTCGTAGGCTCATCAAGCATAAGTAAGTTCGTATTTTTAAGTAATACGCAGACCATCCCAACGCGGTTTTTTTCACCACCGCTGAGCACTTTAACCGGCTTTTTGACGTCATCGCCACTAAAGAGAAATGAGCCTAAAAAGGTACGAACTTTTTGTTCAGTTTGGTTTGGACATAAATCCCGTATGTTGTCGATAATGCTGCGCTCGCGATCAAGCACGGTGTCTTGATCTTGCGCAAAGATCGTAGGGGTAACATTGGCGCCAAAGGTAATCGTGCCGTGCTGCAAGGGCAGTGAGCCGGTAATTATGCTAAAAAGCGTGGTCTTACCAACACCGTTTGCCGCTACAAGAGCAACTTTCCAGTCCCGTTCTACTTCGAACGATACATGCTTGAAGATTTCGCGTGAGCCAAAGCTCTGAGAGACATCTTTGACGGTGACGACAATGCGTCCTGCTCGTTCAACAGGGGGGAAGCTAAAGTGTACGTTTTTTGGTGATGGTGGTAACTCAATGCGCTCTATTTTATCAAGCGCTTTGATCATGCTTTGTGCCATTTTTGCTTTTGAAGCAGAGGCGCGAAACCGCTCAATCGTTTCTTTTTTTTGTTTTATCTCTTTTTGTTGCTGTGTATGCGCAGCATGCAACAGTTCAGTGTTATGCTCTTTTTGAACCAGATATTTTGAGTAGTTACCCGTGTACATGGTTCCTTTGCCAAACTCAAGCTCCAGGATATAGGTACACAATTCATCAAGGAAGTACCGTTCGTGGCAGACAATTAAAAAGCCGAAGGAAGATTTTTTTAAAAAAGCTAAAAACCATTCCTTTGCTATCAAGTCTAAGTGGTTGGTAGGCTCGTCAAAGAGATAAAAATCGGCTTTTTTGAGTAATAATTTTGCCAGTACGATACGCATTTTCCAGCCTACGCTGAGCGTATTGACCGGCTGATCAAATTGCGCCGTCTTAAACCCAAGCCCCATCAGCATGCGTTCTGCTTCAGCTCGTGCCTTTTCAGGTTCAAAATTGCCAAGCTCTTCATGGACGGCAGCATACTCTTCATAAAGCTCATCACTTGATTCGGTCTCCATGCGCTTTTCGAGTTCGGCGGCCTTGAGTTTGAGTTTGTCCATCTCTTCAAAGGCGCTGAGTGCTTCATCCCGAATTGAGCGGGTCGATTGGGTTACGACCTCTTGTGGCATGTAGGCAACCCGTTTGTTGCCGACCACGGTGATGCTGCCACTGTCTAGGGGTAGCTGTGCTGCCACTGCTTTAAGCAGGGTAGATTTACCTGAACCGTTGCGGCCGACAAGACCAACGCGTTGATCTTCAGAAATGGTTATATTGAGGTCATCAAAGACGATCTGGTCGCCGTATGCCAAGCAGATATTTCGTAAATGTATCATGAGCTATAAAATCGGTAAAAAGGTGGACTAATTAAGTCTTTAGTCTACCAGGAACTGGCAGAAATTCCAAAAGTGCTGTTTTGAGTAAAAATGGCGCCAGAATAAGCTTTTTTTGCTATTTTGAGTTGTATTTGCCGCTGTAGCTGTTATTCTTTTTAGTAAGAGACAGTATAGCCAATATTCTTAGGAGTCCCATGAAATCCATGTATCTGTTTAGTTTTTTGTTGTTTTCTGCGCTGGCTACGAGCCCTAACCTTTACGGTAGCGACGCGGGATTACCTTTTTTTACAGAAAAAAGGGATAAAGTGGCACTTGCTTCGTCTTCCGCAACCTGAGGCTCCGGCCATCATGCTTATAAGACGGAAATCTGATTCTTCTGATTCTATAATATCATGCCGGATAGCTCCAGAGAAGGTGAAATGGAGCGATCAGCAACCGCAACCAAAACTCCTTGCCCAAGGTGTATCTTCAGACGCAAATGAAAATAAACCTAAAGGTCCAGGTTTGCTTGAGGCGACGGAGCGCTTAGGAACTGAACTTCCCAGTCAATCAAGTCGAAGCAGCTCGTCGCCAGGACTTACACATAGTGCACCAGCAACTGGGGGCGCGCCTGAACAGCCAGAAGGCTCTGAGATCGCTACAACCAGTTCAAGACCACGCTTCACGAACGACTTTACGAAGGTTGAACCGTTTAAGCAAGGCCCATCGTGGAAAGTTATAGCTGGTGCGGCGGTGGCAGGTCTAGGGTTGGCAGCTGGAGGGTATTGCTTGTACAAGCGCTCTCAAGCGGCAGAGAAGGGTTCTTGTTTGAGTAAATAACGAGCAATAAAAAGTTACGGTATATTAAAGGCGCTCACTACATTTTGTTGGAGATGATCGATGAAAAGAATTTTTGTATATGGGCTGCTGTTCTGTTCTTCACTGCTAGCGGCCTCGGATGGTGCTGATAAGCCTGAACCCCTGGAGCTACAGGTTATAGCCGAATGTGAACGACATAAAGATTGTTACAAAGGCCTTGATTCTAAAGGGATTATCCACACTCTTTATTATGGCAAAAGAGGGGGACCTTCCTGCTTTAATGAAATATACCCTATATACAACACACCTGATGACAAAGTAAATTGGGGAAAGTTTAAAAGAGACAATGCGCCAGAGAGACCTCAATCGCACGAGAATGAAACGCCAGGTGGAGTTGAAGGTGGAAACGTTCCAAGGAACTTTCATGGTGATCATGCAGGCGATGAGCTTGGCGTTGATGCACCACCTTCAGAGAATAATGAACGCTCGCGTATAACTATTATACGCAGATGTGAAAACGGTGATTACATAGGTCTTGACCAGTATTGGAACAGTTACGCTGTTGCGCGATTGCGTGATGACGTGGGTGGAGTATTCGTGTGCAGATCTGAAAATGATGATGAGGAGAGCTTTCGCATGTTTGGAGACGAGATTTGTTGGAGCCACTATGTACAGGAATACTGTAACTCCAACATACGCGATTTTCCTCGAAGCAACTCATGCCCAAATCTCACAAGAAAACTCCTGGACGGTCTAAGTCGTGAACGGAATGCATCAACAAGCGCCGAGGCAACCGCGCC
>CAZHJT010000002.1:21578-24532 GCA_964533545.1 uncultured Pseudomonadota bacterium
CCGACCGGGCGGGCGCGCGCAGCAAGCGATCGACCGTTTCCGGGTTCGCCTCCAGCTTTTTTAATGATACGGCGACCACCGAGACCTACACTAATCTTAACACGCTTTCCCTACACGACGCTCTTCCGATCTCTCAATCGCACGAGAATGAAACGCCAGGTGGAGCTGAAGATGGTGATCATGCAGACGATGAGCTTGACTTTAACGAACAATTTTCAGGCGAAAATAATCATAGCCGAAGACCAACAGAGGAGACCGCCACTCGTCTTGAAGAGCGGGTTTGGCAGAAAACCTTCCCGCAAGCTGAACCGTTTAAGCAAGGCCCATCGTGGAAAGTTATAGCTGGTGCAGCGGTGGCAGGTCTGGGGTTGGCTGCTGGAGGGTATTGCTTGTACAAGCGCTCTCAAGCATCAGAGAAGAGTTCTTGTTTGAATAAATAACGAGCAAGTATCTGTAAGAACCAAAAAAAGATGTCCGCTACGTGATGATAGTCACACAGCGGACATCTTTATTGCGCCAACATACGCTTTCTAAAAAACTGCACGATATCGCCAAAAAAAGGTCGCCCAATCTCGATATCCAAAATGTCCACGCCCGATTGCTGCAAAAAGGTAGTCTGCTCTTGCAGGCGCTTGCTTAAATGCTGCTCAATGCGTTTACTGCCGCGCGAGCGCAGATCCAGTACGTATTCCTGCCCCGACTCACTGTCTTGCACCGTAATAAAGCCAATAGGCAGCAGCGATTTTTCACGCGTATCAAGGCAGCGTACGGCAACCAGATCATGCTGCTGCGCCACAATGCGTAACGGTTTTTCAAAGCCATCATCAATAAAGTCTGACAAAAGAAAGACGATACTATTTTTGAAGGGTAAGGTGGCTATGCGTTGGCATGCAGATGCAATAGCCGTTTTAGAGCCACGCTTGTGGTGATTATACATGCGGGTAATCAGTGTATGTATGTGTGACATGCCACTGCCAGGCGGTATGAACAGCTCAACATCATCAGAGAACAATAACAAGCCGACACTGTCTTTGGTCTGCCCAGCAACGAGTGCAAACATAGTGGCAATTTCGAGCATGCCATCAGATTTGAGCTGTGTCCCAGAAGCAAAAGTATGTGATGATGATATATCAACGGCAAGAATAATCGTGCGACAGCGCTCTTCGCTGTACTGTTTGATCAAAAGCTTGTTCGCTCGTGCAGAACTTTTCCAGTCGATAGCGCGGATATCGTCACCCATCTGGTAATCCCGGATCTGATCGAAATCAAATCCGGAACCTTTTAGTGCAGACTGAGCATCTCCCACGCGCGCTGACGATACCATTCTTTTGGTGGTAATTTCGATTTCTCGGATTTTTTTTAAGATATCACTCGAAATCATACGTCTACTCCTACCGCTTTATTTGAAAGGGAGCTCCTTTGTTATCACTTCAGGGAGCTTTATGCTGCCATCAGCCTGTTGATATACTTCAAGCAATGCAACCATCAAGCGTGGCAACGCGAGTGATGAACCATTTAAGGTGTGCACCAGCTCAGGCTTGCTTTCAGCTTCTTGACGATACCGTATTGCACCACGGCGTGCTTGAAAGTCGGTGCAGTTACTGACCGATGAAACTTCATAATAAGCCTGCTGTCCTGGCAACCAGACTTCAATATCATACGTTTTTGCAGAAGGGAAAGAACAGTCTTGTGCCGCAAGTAGGCTAATACGGTAATGAAGACCAAGCTGTTGTAAAATATCTTCAGCGCAGGCAAGCATGCGTTCCTGTTCTGCAGGAGAGTTTTCTGGCTCGCACAACGTAAAGAGTTCTAACTTTTCAAACTGGTGAATACGAATTAAGCCGCGCTCTGCAGATCCATAGCCACCCGCCTCGCGTCTAAAGCAGCTTGACCATGAGGTCATGCGTATAGGTAACTCTTGTCGCGCCAGAATATGTTTTCTGTATAAATTGGCTAAGCTTACTTCTGAAGTGGGGATTAAATAGAGTTCATCTTCCCCAATTTTGTAGACTTGATCTTTAAATTTAGGGAAGTTGCTCGCTACTACCAATGATGCTTCGTTAACTACGTAGGGTACCTGTACCGGCTTGAAGCCATGTTTCAGATTGTTCTTGAACATGAACATGCTCAGTGCATAGAGCAAGAGAACGCCATCACCTTTGTATAAGGCAAAGTTGGTGCCCGTCATGGTTGCGGCTGCTTCGAAATCGAACCATCCCAGCGCAGTGCCCAATTCTAAATGGTTTTTGACCGGGAAAGAAAAGTGCGGTTTTTCACCCACTATTTTGACCACTTTGTTAGCTTCTTTAAAGCCTTGTGGTATATCAGCATCAGGAACGTTAGGGCATGCTAAATATAGATTGTTAAACGCTTGCTCAAGCTCTTCGAGCTGAGCTTCTTCGCTTTTGAGCTTTTTGCTGACCTCTATTGATTGTGTGCGCAGTGCATCGGTGATACCAGATTTGCCTTGCGCGGCCAATTCATTTTTTTGTTGACGTAATGCCTCGACCGATAGACGCACTTTTGCAAGCTCACTGTCGAGACTACACAAGCGTTCTATGTCGAATGAGGGCTCTTTACGTTTAATAAGCGCGCAGATTTCTTGTGGGTCTTTACGTAAGCGACCAAGGTCTATCATGAGGTCTCCAAAAAAATAACATATGCATAAGTTGTATGTATAGATATGTTCAGACTACCGCAATCTGGCAGGGATGGAAAGAGAAAATGCTCGCAAGGATTAACTGATGTTGGCAGAAAAAAAGGCCGCACGAATGCGACCTTTTTCCGAAATAGAAGCTTTTTTCTGAATCAAGCTGTATGTTAACCGATTTTAACAGCTCTAACAGTTTTGCGGAGATTTTTTCCTGCTTTAAAGCGAGGAACGTTAACCGCCGGAAGACTGATACGTTTTTTAGTTGCTGGATTGATACCATTGCGTGCTGGACGCATTGAAA
>CAZHJT010000002.1:24542-51998 GCA_964533545.1 uncultured Pseudomonadota bacterium
CCTAAAATGTACAAAGGCGTTACACATTTTGGTAGCCTGAAAGGAAAGAATTTTATTACGGATGAATTTTTAAAAGGCGTACTTGCTTTTGGTAAACACCTTGGACCCATTTTTATACAGGTAAGCGAAACTTTTTCGCCTTTTTTCAAGGTGCGTTCTACGATTCTGGTAAATGAATCTATAACGCGAGCTACGTCCTTTTTGCTGAACGCAGTCTCTTCACTCAAAGAAGCAATCAACTCACTTTTATTCATGTGAGTACTCCTTTATTGATTTATAGGATGGTTGAAACACTGCTACCTCATTATCTGCATCTTTGCTTTCTCGTAACATAGGGTAATTCAGATCGTATCTTTGTCAAATAAAAATACTAATAAGCGCATATACTTGATTGGCAAGGGGTATCCGTTATAATGCGTGCGTGTATAAAAAAGCTTGTTGTAGCGCATTTTTTTGAGTTTGAATGCTGCGGGGAAAAATTTTAAGCCAAGTTCAAGTTTTTTTCATGTGCTGCAACTTTGTATGTTCTTCTAGAGTCTGACTCTGTTTTATCTCTGGTGCAGACAGCCATGATGTTGGCGCTCGTTAATCTCAAACTCTGGGTTTTCCAAGCGTAAATCAAAAAGCTTTTTCTTGCGTTTTTTCTGCTGCTCTTCTTCTATGGCAAACCGATTTTGAATTTTGTTGAGCAGGTTTTGACATGTTGATCCACCCCAAATGGTTTCTAGCATGTTTGGGTTGTTCAAGAGCTCTTCCCATTTGCCTTCATTGTTTAATACTTTGTACAGGGCGATAAAAACGTTGAGCCGATTCACACACTCATCTAATTCCCGTGTTTCTAGGCGTGTCAATTGATAGCGCTCAGTTACTTGCTGTTGTAAGCATTCTCGAGTGTGTTGTTTTGTGTCGCATGCGGCTAGCTGTACAGTATTCACTAAGCAAAAAATAGAAAGCAACTTGATGGTGTTCATAAAGAGTCCTGATGGTTAGGTATCCATAGTTTCGTTATCGCTTTGATTCTATTCTGTTGTGAAAAAACAGCAACAGGCAGTGCTTTTTACCGTTTGCCAGATGAAAGGATGGTTAGCGAAACAGGCGCTACTCGACGGGTATGAGTGAATGAGACATACTACACAAATAGGAACCGGATACTCATGGCCGAATAGTTAAGATGCATGAAAGAATATACGTATGCTGATCGATACCCACTGCCATATTAATATGATGGTAAAATCTACCTTCGATACTATTTTAACCGAAGTTGAAGTTGAGCAGGCTCAAGCCATTATAGACCAAGCAGCTGAACGTGATGTAACAACCATTATTAATGTTGGCACCAGTCTGCCCGAGAGTTTAAATTGTGTGACTCTTGCCAAGCGGTATGAGAGCGTGTTTGCTGCCGTTGGTCTTCACCCGAACGATTGCACAGCAACATGGCGTGATGATCTGCGTGAGCTAGAAGCGCTGGTGCGCAATAAAGAACAGAACAAGATTGTGGCGATTGGCGAGTGTGGACTCGATATGCATTACCCTGACTATAATCTTGCGCGCCAAAAAGATGCCTTTAAGGCGCAGATTGAACTGGCGCTTGAACATGATCTGGCGCTCATTGTGCACACGCGTGATGCGGCTGACGAAACGGTGCGCGCACTTGAAGAATACAAAGGGCAGATCAAGCGTGGCGTGATTCACTGTTTTTCCGAAGGTATACCGTTTGCTGATTTTACGCTAGAGATGGGCTTTGCGCTTGGCATTGGTGGTGCCATAACCTATCCGAAGAATAATCAGTTGCGAGATGTGGTCAAGCATGTACCGTTATCATCACTGATTCTTGAGACCGACGCGCCATTCTTGCCGCCACAAGCTATGCGCGGCAAGCAGAATAATCCCGGTAATATAGCTACGGTTGCTGACTATGTGGCGGAGCTGCTGGGTGTTTCGCTCGAACAGGTAAGCGCGGCAACAACAAAGCGGGCAGAACAACTCTTTATGTTGCCTAGGTAACTGATAGACTACTAGAATATCAGCGTCACTAATGGCAAAAAATGTTTTAGGAGTAGTTATGGATGTGCAGATTCTTGCAGCATTTGGGATCTATTTTTCTGTTTTGACAGTAATCGGGCTCATTTTTTATTTTAAAGCAAAACATGCCAACGCTTATATGCTTGGCGATCGCTCGGTGAACTATTTTGTTACCGCTATAGCAACCCAAGCAAGCGATATGGGCGCATGGCTTTTCATGGCATTCCCTGCAGCACTTTACACGCGCGGCATGCTTGAAGCATGGACTGCGATCGGTCTTGTATTTTTTATGTATATCAATTGGCACTTTATTGCCCCGCGCTTGCGCCGTGCAACGGAGCAGTATGACGCAGTAACGCTTTCATCATTTTTGGCGGCACGCTGTGGCGATCGATCAGGCATTGTACGTTTATTAACTGCCTGCATGGCATTATTGTTCTTCACTTTTTATATCGCATCGGCGCTCGTTGGCCTTGGCAAGCTTTTTTCCTCAGCATTCGGTTTGAACTACCACGTTGGTACTTTTTTAGGGCTGGCATCGGCGATAGTCTACACGCTGCTTGGTGGTTTTGTAGCGATTGCCTGGTGTGATCTTTTTCAGGGTATTTTCTTATTGGGCATGATTCTGCTGGTCCCTGCCGTTGCCTATACGAGCATTGGCGGGTGGGATGTCCTGGTGGCGGGGCTTAAAGCGCATGGCACACAGCTTTCACTCTTTCCTTCTGTTGCAGGCACGCTGAACGGTATTCTGTTAGCGCTTGGTTGGGGGCTTGGCTATTTTGGTCAGCCACATATTTTGACGAATTTCATGGGTATCGATGATGCCAACAATATTAAATATGCCAAATGGGTTGGTATCGCTTGGCAGATTCTGGTCTTAAGCGCTGCGATTGCCATTGGGCTTATCGCAATCGTTTACTTTCCAGAGCCGATGGCAGCACCTGAAAATCTTTTTGTTGTTATGGCTAAGCAACTCTTTCCACCCTTTATTGCCGGCTTTGTGTTGTGTGGCATTTTAGCAGCTACGTTGTCGACGCTCGATAGCCATATATTTATTTCTGGTTCTGTGGTGGCAGAGGATGTCTATAAGCGCGTTTTTTATGTTGACGCGCCATCACATCATGTTGTCTGGATGTCTCGCCTTGGTTCGATTTTGGTCTCGTGTGTCGCGCTGTGGATTGCGCGTGACCCGAGTGAATCGATTTATAATTTAGTGCAATATGCCTGGTCAGGGCTTGGCAGCGCATTTGGTCCGCTCGTTATTCTGTCCCTTACTGAGTGCACCATAACGCCGTTTGGCGCAGCAGCAGGTATTTTGCTGGGCGGTATGGTTTCTGCATTCTGGCCGCTCGTTTCGACAGCGGTATCTCCGCTTGTGCCAGGTTTTTTTGTCGGATTGCTTGTGATATATCTAGGCTCATTGGTGACGAGCAATGCTCAAAGATCAGAATAATAAAGGGATTTTGCGTGAAAAACTTTAGATTGCTTGCCTTGCTTTCATTGGCTTTCAGTGTGAGTCCAGTTGTTGCTGGCAATGATATGAGTAGCGAATATCAAAGACTTTGTAAGCTCAGAGACTATGCAAACAAGAAGCTTAAAGCAATCGATTATTGTGATCCTCAGCATGTCCTAGATATGTACCTTTCTAGGGCTATGAAGCAGGCATCTGCTGCAGAGTTTGATGGTCTACTCAGAGAAGCAAAAGCTGTTGCCGAAAGGCACATAGAGCTATTTGCAGAGCTCCAACAAAAATCGATGGAGAAGGCGAAGGACTGGGAAAGAATTAAAGAAAAAAAAGGAGACTGTTTTCGCATAAATGGTGTGGCCAGAACATGGTTGCATCTAAAGACGTACTTTGCCGAAGGACAGGGTGCCCTTGACCCTAATAACTGTGAAGACAAAAAATTTCTTCTAGACAGCACATCATACGAACGTTGCTCGGTCCATTTATCTGGTATTCAGTACTACACGGAACATGCCGCTGAACTTGGCAAGCAGATAAAGGTTTTGGAAAAGATCAGATCTAGGCTTAATGAATGCCTTCGTAGTGAGCCTACTCAGGCAAGCTAGCTAGTATGATGTTTTACCTGATCTCATGTCCCCAGTCGAACAGGTGGAACGATTGGTGCAGCGGGCTCTTCTGTTGAATAAGGCCCGTTGGTCCAAAAAACTGACGCATGTTCAGTAGGTACAGGCTGTTGCTTGGCGTCTTAATGGTTTGTCTGACGTAGATATCGGGCAGAATAAGGTTCGGATCGCCGGTCGTTGGCGTGACGCCCTCTGGTACATAGACATGGCGGGGCTTGGCAAACATAATAATCGTGTTCAGTGAGATCTGCTCGTCTGCTGGTAGCTCGGCTTTGCTCACAGTCCAGTAAAAAAGGCGCGCTTGGTCGTCCCACGAGCGTTTGATGGTATACAGATCGGCTAGTGTTCCTCGTTCAAGCTCCCAATGGTCGATAACGTTCTTGAGAATATGTATAGGCGTTATTCTATCGGTGACGAGCAGCTGGAGCTCCGGTTGTAGCTGTTTTCGCGGGAAAATAACCTGCCCATTGAGGGTAGAGATATTTAAAAAGCCAGCATACGAGAAAAATATACCAGAGGTGATGGTCGTGCCCATGCCAGCTTGTTGGCAATATTCACTGAGATTGCCAGGCCGTTGAAGGTCGCAGTTAAAGGGCTTTGCGCTCGCTGTCATATTGCCTGTTGGATATGCGCGCACAAAAAAGGTTATCACTTCGCCACATTTGGTAGTGTGTGCAGCGAAAAAAGATGCTATTATAGCGATATACCGCATGTGTCGCATAGCTTTACCTTTATAAAAATTAATCTTAAGGCGACATGAGTTACTGTAACACAGGCGCTATACGAAAATCTATGGTTTTATAGGCAGTGAGGATACGAAGGGTATTCATGCACAATACAAGTATACAGACGACAAGCGCTGAGCTTTTATGGGCAGCATTTGCAGCCGATCAACAGGTTAGCCCCGAACAGCTTGCTTTATTTAAACAGTATTATGAGATGCTCATGGACTGGAATGAGCGCATGAATCTGACGGCAATTACCGAGCTTGAAGCGGTACTCTATGACCATTTTCGTGATGCACTTTCAGTGCTGGCAACCGGATCGATCAAATCGAGCATGACGGTCTGTGATGTGGGTTCTGGCTGTGGTGTGCCGGGGATACCCATTGCGATTATGCGCCCTGATATACGTGTAGTATTACTTGAAGTTAATCAGAAAAAACTCTCATTTTTACGTGCTGTTGTGGCAGCACTGAACCTGTCACATGTGATAGTGTGTGATATGGATTGGTTGATGTTTATACATCAGGCACCGATGCAGGTAGATGTTTTTTGTGCCCGAGCTTCTCTAAAGCCGGAAGATTTGGTACGTATATTTCACGGGCCATGTGAGTATCGCTCGTCACTCTTAATCTATTGGGCTTCAAAACTTTGGATGCCTGGCGAAAAAGAAAAGCCCTTTTATACCATCGACAACTGGTATACACTAAGGGACAAAGAACGACGTTTAGCATTCTTTAAAGATCTGACGTATAAAAAACGTACTCCACGTACCTCATAGCTCGAAGTGATGGGAAACAGCATGAAAAAGGGTTTACTAGCAAGTTATGTGTCTGGTTTGTCTGATAGAGAGCATGGAGAAAGCTACGAGCGTATTGTACGCTACTTTATTCCAGAATTTATCACGTCGTTACTGCTTTATTCGATGTTATCTTCGCTCGACGCTTACTTTATAGGGTATTTAAAATCAACCACAACCTACGGTGTTCTTGGCGCAACTAAGCATTTAGTACATTTTATTACCAAGATTGCAGAAGCTTTGTCGGTTGGAACGATCATTTTGAGTGGCCGTTACAATGGCATGAGTAATTTTGCTCAATCGGGCAGAACGCTGCGCGATGCGTTTTGGTTGACCTGCATTTTAGGCGCTACGGTAGCGAGCTTTCTCTTTTTTGGTGCTCATTATATTTACACGTTATATGTGCCTGCCGATATGGTACCGTTGGGTGTGCCGTTTTTACGCTTACGCGCTCTTGGCGTTTTTCTGATGTTTATAGCATTGGCCTTTGTTGGTTTTTTGCGCGGTGTAAAAAATACTAAAGCGCCTATGTTTATTTTCATTGTAGGTGCGCTCGCCTTTGTTTTTTTTGATTATGGTCTGATATTTGGGGCATTCGGGTTGCCAGAACTCGGTTTGCAAGGATCTGCGTGGGCATCGGTTATACAATATGCGGTTATAACCCTTATGGTTATCGCCTATGTTCTGTATAATCCTGATTATCGCAAATATGGCATCTCGCTGTTGGGGCCTTTACAGGATGGCGCCCAATGTAAAGAACTGCTTCGTTTAAGCTGGCCCGTACTGCTGGACAAAGCGACTATGGCATTTGCCTACATTTGGTTGGTAGGGATGATGAAGCCACTGGGAGCCCGTGGGGTTGCAGCATTTTGTGTGTTGCAAGATATGGAGCGTTTTGCCTTAATTCCGGCAATCGCTTTTGCACAGGTGAGTACCTTTTTGGTTAGCAATGATTTTGGCATAGGGAACTGGCAGAGCATAAAAAGCAACGTAAAAAAGATTATGTTTCTTGCTTCTATCGTGGTCTTTTCAATCTTGTTTCTCTTTTCGATCAATGCACGCACCATTATAGGTTGGTTTGACCGCAAGCATGAGTTTACCGACTTGGCGGCACAGATCTTCCCTTTTGTCAGCGCTTTTGCCTTTTTCGATCTGTTGCAATTGGTACTATCGGGTGCATTACGCGGCGCCGGCAATGTGCGCATCGTTATGTATTCACGTTTGGCGGTCTTTATCTTCTATTTTATTCCTATTTCATATGGCATCACCAAACTACCGATTGAAGATATATCGCTGAGAATCTTATTGTTATTTGGCTCGTTTTATGTAGGCAATGCTTTGATGAGCATTGTGTATATACAACGGTTTCGTTCGGGCATATGGAAAAACGCTTAGGTGAAAGTTATCATGTCAAAAATATCTAGAGAAGAAGTTATTAAAATAGCGGCATTGTCGAGCATAGCGCTTGAAGAGCACAAGATTAACGCCTTGATTGAACAGTTAGAAAGTGTTTTGAGCTATGCTCAACGAGTGACCGAAATAGCCGCTGATGCTGACGAGCAGGTGACGAAAAATATAAATGTCTTTCGTGAAGATGTTGTTGTGCCTTTTGATGCCAGCACCGTTATGAAAGAGGCTCCTGAACGTGATCAGAATTATTTTGTGGTACCAAAGATTGTAGACGGTTCTCGTTAAGCATCAGTCAAGGTATGAACTCTGAGAATTAAGATAAAATATTAACCATGGGTCCCTGCCTCCGCAGGGATGACCCGGGGAGGGAGATTCTCCGGTTACTAGAGCATCAACTAAGGATAAAAAACAGTATGAACTTCCCATTTGCAACCATTAAAGAGCTTCGCACAGCGCTCGCCAGCAAACAACTCTCCTATAAAGAATTACGTGACTGTTTGACGCGCAGAGCATAGAGCTACCAACCAGTGATGATGGGCTATTAGCAGGTATTCCCGGTCTTATAAAGGATAATATATGCCAAAAAGACCGCAGACTCACCTGCGCATCTAAGATTTTGGAAAATTATAATGCCTTGTATGACGCAACTGTCATCGCTCGACTCAAAAAAGAGGGCGCATTGCTTGTAGGTCGTGCTAACATGGATGAATTTGCGATGGGAAGTTCAACTGAAACTTCAGCTTTTGCAAAGACAAAAAATCCATGGAATCTCAGCCGCGTGCCTGGTGGTTCAAGCGGTGGGTCTGCAGCTGCCGTTGCAGCAGGGTTGGTGCCATGGTCGCTAGGATCTTCTACCGGTGGTTCAGTTCGTCAACCAGCGGCATTCTGTGGTATTGTCGGTTTTAAACCAACCTATGGTTTGGTGTCGCGGTATGGGCTGGTGGCCTACGCATCATCATTAGATCAAATTGGCGTCTGTACCCGTACGGTGTATGACAACGCATTGGTGTTGTCGGCAATTGCGGGCAAAGATACGCGCGATTCGTCAACACTCGATTGTGCGCCGCAGGATTTTACACAGAGCCTTGATGGTTCTATTAAGCCACGCCTTAAAATCGGTATCGTTGAAAATGCATTACATGCTGATGGCATGCATCCAGAAATCGTTGCTGCTATCGAATCGGTCATCGCGGTCTATGAACGCATGGGTGCTGAAATCGTTCGCCTCAAACTGCCTACGCTCGATTATAGTGCTGCTACCTATTTCATTATAAGTCGTGCCGAAGCGGCATCCAACTTGGCACGTTTTGACGGTGTGCGGTATGGATTGCGTGATAAAAGCGCACAGTCTCTTGACGCTTTGTACAGTTCAACGCGTAGCCGTGGGTTTGGCGATGAGGTCAAAACGCGTATCATGGTGGGCAATTATGTTCTGTCTGCTGGCCATTCGGGTGCTTTCTACGATAATGCAAAGAAGGTACAGCGTTTGATGCGTTCTGAGTTCGCCGATACCTTTAAAAAAGTTGATCTGCTGCTTATGCCTACGCATCCAACACCAGCATTTTCGTTTGGTGCATTTGACCATGATAAGCTCCAAATGGATCTACAAGATTACTTTACCTGTGCCGCTAACTTAGCGGGTATACCGGCAATTTCATTGCCATGTGGTTTTGTGAGTGAAGGGTTACCTATCGGTTTCCAGCTGGTTGGTCCACATGTGTCTGAGGCGTTGCTCTATCAAACCGCCCATGCGTATGAACAACAAACAGCATGGCATACGATGCACCCTGAAGGGTTTTAAGCGTTTATCAGTCATCCCTTCCGTCGTCGCCAATGTGTTCTTCGAAGCTCTTAGAGCGTAGTAGAAGGCTATGCCGGACAAGGCGGAGGCAGCCTGCCTCGGCGTAGCTCGCAGAGCGAAGACGGGGGACCCATGGTTATTACTTTGTTGTTTCATCGAAACTCTTGTTGGCCATACGCAATACCTATTATGCTGTATACACAGTAGAGCATCGTAACATTCAAAATGCTTTGCGAAAGTAATGGGTAATAGTATGGCCAACTTAGATACAAAAACTCTTTTTGGGGCATGTGGTACGACCCTTGTTGTCGCAGCTCTGTTCTTAGTGAGCAGCTGCTCAGCCTTTGATCCAAACCGTTATGCCTGCAAAGACCGGACCATAAAACCAGGCTTTACGCCACCGGGCAAGCTACTCTACACCGTCGGCCAAGACATGGTCGGAGTAAATCTCAATATTGTTTCCTTCTCGACCTTTAAAATCGTGGTGTCTCTGTTTCCGTTTGTTTTGGTTGGGCGCATGGTTGATGGTCGTTTGCAAAGCTGTTTCTATGACCGTGTGCACCATAAAAACATCTGTCAGCTTGATGATGCCTGTCGCATGTTTGCCAAGCATAGTCTTGTGTTTCCCTGTTGCTTGGCTGGCGCATTATCATGTGCGGCTCGTGATGAAGATGTCAAAGCAACCAGCCGCATGTTTATTAAAGGGCTGCCCTTTGTTTTATTGATGTCGAACCTTATCAAGCGATTCGATGTGCATCTTGTGGGCGAAGGTTGTTTAAGGCCATGGAATGAGCATTTTAGCCGAGAAAAACGTGCGCGTGGCGGTTGGCCATCTGGTCACTTAGCTTCTGTGTCATATGCTGCTGCATTGTATGGGCATCGCTTTGGTGCTAAATGGGCTGTGCCGCTTGGCGCATTGACCGTGGCCGTCGGCGTCTCTTTCTTAAACTGTAATCGTCACTATATTTCGCAAATTTTAGCTGGCGTTGGTCTTGGCACTATCTATGGTGTTGCGGCAAGCAAGCAGGTTGACTTTAGGCTCGCTCAAAATCGCAAAGAATGTTGCTTTACTGCAGAGCTTGATGCTGACCAAAAAGGACTCCCAGCCATGAAGTTCGGGGTCAGTTTTTAGTTCGTATACACAACATCACTTCTTACTTGTGCAGCAGATTGTCCAAAGGTGTTCTGCAATGCCTGATAGGCAGAACAGTCGGCGGCAGAGTGTGCAATGTCTCCTGGGCGCGCCGGGGCAAAGGTAATCGGCTTGGTATAATCAGGAAATTCTTGTTTAAGCTGCGCAATCAGTTCAAGCAGACTAATGCTGTGCCCAGTGGCGATATTATATGGTTGGCCGGTCATCAGTTCTGCATCAAGTAGCGCGAGCTGCAGATTGGCTTGTGCCACTTGCTTGACGCCAATAAAATCACGCGTTTGTGAGCCATCACCAAAAATGGTTATAGGCAGATCATGCTGCATGTTGAAGGTGAACTTTGCAACAGCACCTGCATAGGCACCTGCCGGGTTCTGGCGCGGTCCATGCACGTTAAAGTAACGCAAGCAGATCGTCTTTAAGCCAAAGCAGCGAGCATACTGTTGGCACAACAGCTCACCAATCCACTTTGAATAGCCGTAGGGTGATGTGGGTGCGCACTGCATGGTCTCAACACAGACCCCTTCTTGCGGCCCATAGACCGCGGCCGATGATGACAAGACAAAGCGCTCCACACCTTCTTGGCGGCATGCTTCAAGCAGGTTCATGGTGCCTACTACATTGATGTTTTGGCAGAGTGCGGGGTCGGTCATAGATCCGGGCACTGAAATATAGGCAGCCAGGTGGAACACGACCTTTTTACCGCGCACTGCCTGCAAGCAGGTTTGCATATCGGTAATGCTACCTCGTATAAACGTAACCTTTTCGTGGATGTGGCTAATATTGCGTATAAAACCGGTTGAGCAGTCGTCAAGTATGGTTACCTTGGCTCCTTGCGCAACGAGCGCTTCTGCCACGTGAGATCCGATAAAACCACAACCGCCGGTGACGAGCACAGGCAGATCTTGGTAGGGAGTCAGCTTCATTGATTCTCCATAAATTAAGGACGTATCGGTTGCCGTTGTTGCAGATACTGTCGCCATCGACATGGCCAGCAGCCGGGTAGCAACTGCTCGTAATAAGCCGAGATTGTTCATACTTCAAGCTCCTTGTAGTGGTGTGAGCACGGGTTTTGATGTTCAAGCGCCTGTTTGGCAGGCTGTACAGTCAGCGTGTCTGCAATCTTTTTGCCATCAAGAACGGCTTCTTGCATGCTTGAATATTTCCACTGTCCATAGCGGCCGACTGAATAGATCGATTCCTGTTTTAACTGTGCCAGTAGGTTGTCGAGATTGCGTTCGCGCCAATGATCATAAATGACATAGGCGTGTGGGATCTGAATAATTTTTTCGGTAAGAATGTCCCGCTCTTCCACCGCTAAAAACTGCTTGGTGAGCGTAAGAGCTTGCTGCAGGGTGCTCTTAACCCATGCCTCAGATTTATTAACATAGGCAAACTCGCCATAGACTGAACTGCATCCTTCGGGGGCCATTGAGCGTGCAAAGTTATGAGCAAAGCCGATACGATAAAATGGGTACTCCGCTTCGGGAAAATAGATCCAGTGCTTATCAGAAAGCGCTTCTTTACCTATGCCTAGATTAAAATTGACCACCGTGTTGCATAACAGTTTTTTACCAGCGCGTTTAAGGGAAGTGGAGGGTTTTTCCACAAGCAGTTGTAACAATCTATCAAGCGGCATCGTGCTGACAAGATGGGTGTAGGGCTCTATGTGGCCATTGGTAAAGGTGATACATTTTTGTTTCATGTCGATAGAGTGTACGCAAAAGTCGGTAGCAATGGGCGCTTCGATCTGGTCGGCCAGTTTTTTTACCCATGAAATGATACCGCCCTGTTTTGGATAGAGAAACTGTGCATTATACCCAATCGATTGCTCGTAACAGTCACGTAATGCACCTTTGATAATCTGTTCAAGTGATGTGGAGGGGACGAATCGATCGGTCCAGCTTGCCGTTATTTTGTCTAATGCATAGGCAAAAATTTTTGCTTGGTAGGGTAAGAAGAAATGGCGTGCAAAGCCGTCACCAAAATGCTGCTGAACCCACTGCTCAAAGGTAGTGGCGCGTGTACGCCGTTGAATGCGGTTTACAAAGCCGGCAATGCAATCGACAATCACCTGCTCTGGTAACCCATACAGGTTTGCCTGAAAAGGATAGCGAGTGAAGGTGTGGTGAGAATAAATAAATGATTCGCGTTCAATGCTGTTGAGATTTTCAAGGCCAACGACTTGGGCAATTAACTCTGAAAAATAAGGGTCGCTGGCATGTAAAAGATGTCCAGTAAAATCGAAGGTAAAGCCGTCTTGGGTAACCGAGCGGCACAGTCCGCCAATCTCCTGCTCCTTTTCAAACAGACGGTAGGACGAGAAGCCCTTCTTTTCCAGATGATATGCGGCAGAAATGCCGGTTAATCCAGCGCCAATGATAACAATGTCGGCCATGCTTTTCCCATATGCTTGAGGTAGTCAGCGATTATGTGATGTGGCCTAGTTTATAAAACGAACCGCGTAAAAAGTCTAGTGCTTGTTAGATTGAGCGGGTGCATTTTTGCTCTTGATGACCGTCGTTACTGAGTTAATAGCATCAAGGGATAAACAGAGATTTTCATCATCCGACATTGACTGAAATGATTCTGGTAATGCATGTTTCAGCAGGCGAAACCGCCCCTTTTTTAGAATATCTTCTTGATCTGGTGCAATGGTAACAACGAAATAAAAGGTGGTGCGAGGTCCCAATGTTTTCTCTTCATTGAACGTGAAAATAACGGTCTGTTTATTCGCGCACCAGACACCATCACAAACAAGATTCGATTCAAGCGGGTAAAAATCTTTATCAGGTTGTTTGCGATACAAAGAAGCGGTAAGCTGTTTAAGCTTTTCTGCCCCAACCCATTCTAAATGGAGTCTGTGCATCGTGACCGGTTCTTTCGCTCTTTTTTCAAACGTAATGCTCCCTATCAAAATCCATTTATTATCATCAAGCATCGATAGTTTTGCAGCTCCATGATACGCATCTAGATCTTGCCACCGCGGCTCTATGATGATTTTATATGGGTCGTTGGCAACCAGCGCTTGTGCCAACAGGCAGAGCAGTGTGATAATTAAACGGTTCTTGTGCTTCATAACAAAACCCCTAGTGGCTTGTGGGAGGGTATACCTTGGCACACCATACCAAACTTATAGCCTACGCGTGAAGATATTTTTTACAGCGAACGATAATAGGTATCTAACCTATATGAATGTGCTCCTTTGCTGACGTTAATCTGCAAAGGTAAAGAAAAACGGTAGGTATTTTGTTTGAAAATGCGTGGGAACTGGGGATATAATCCTGTTGAAAAGGCTGCGTGTCGTAACAGATCTTCTACGGCTTTTAATATATGCTTGGGCAGTTGATGGTTAAACTGAAAATCGATGATCTTACCCGTTTTGTCGATGGTAAGCACTACTTCAGCAGGCGTTGAGAGTGATTGGTGCATGCTGATCGGTTTTGATTCAACGAGCACCGATTTTTTGAGCTGATTAAAGACTTTCGTTTCATAACTTCTGCTGACCATGTCATGTGTGCTGAGTGCGCTTGACTGTCCTGCCATTGCTTGCCGTTCCTGTTGTACGCTTGCGCAAAAGCTTTTGGTGATCTGTTGCAGCGTAATCGGTTGCTGACCAGACGCCGTTTGTTGTTGGTGCTGTGCTGTTTTGTACCAAGGGTTTCTGGGCATAGCGTATGCTCGCGGTGCCTGTGCGTGCTCTTGTGGCTGCGTTATCTCGGGGTTTCTTGTTGCGATAGCGATACTCTCAGGCTTATCTTGGCAAGGCAGATTGAGTTGTGCTGGCGTTGCAGTCCGTATTGTTGTGCTGCTGCGCTCTTCAGGCGTTGCCGTCTGTTCTTGTGCCTCTTGCTCGGGACCCGATCTCAAGCTCGGCGTTGGTGTAGTCTTTTGGGCAAACGCGTTTACAGCAGATGCGGTGCTTTGTTGCTGCGCTTCCTGGGTTGTTTTATTGTCCAAGAGCGAAGCCTGGTGCGGCTTTTGTGGCGGCAACGGTTTGAACAAGATCTGGGTGGTGGTGTCTTTGCCTTGTGCTGCCGGCACTGCCTGTTTCAGTTGTCTGGTGAGTAATACCGTTTGTACATGGTATGAAAGTAACAGAGCACACAATACAAACGCATGCAGAAGAATCGATGTTATAAGTAATAACCCAGTGGTCTCTTTTTTTGCATACGATTCCATGCGCGCTCCTTTTTTTAAGCGTGTCGTATGATCACCATACCACAAAAATAAAGAAAAGAGCTAGCCTCGGAGATAGGACATGCGTGGAGAACAGATTGATCTGCGCAATAAGCTCATCGCACGACAATATGTGCACGATGCTGTTTCTTGACGATCGTCCAGTCGTGGTGAATCTGATGCGTGCCACCCTGCGGTTGCAGCAAAAACTGTATCATCTCGGCAAAGAACTTGTTATGCACCGGGAAGCTGACCTGATAGTCCCGTAACCAGTGTAAAATAACGCGGTATTGTATTACCGGGTCCAGCAACGCGAACTTTTTCACATCCAACGTATGAAGGGTTGCTGTGTGCTCGACCAGTAGGGCGTACTGCTGTTTGCTGTAGGTCTCAAGAAACGATTCGGTTGCCTGCAGCTGTTCGAGCGTCTTTGCAAAGGTGGTGGTAAAGCGGGAATCAGCCTGCATGAGCGCGGGCAGTACGTTGTTGCGCAGGCGATTGCGTAAAAAGGTATCGCTTGCGTTGGTGGCATCGGTGATATACGGGATATGCTGCTGGTCTACATACTCAACAATCTCACGTTTGCGCAGGCATAACAGCGGGCGAATGTAGATACCGGCCTGAGCTCGCATGCCTACCAAGCCTGACAGTGAGGCACCACGCAGTAAGCGAATAAAAAATGTTTCCTCCTGATCATCGGCATGATGTGCAAGCGCTACATAGTCAGCACCATACGTGTGACGTACGCTGGCAAAGAAAAAGCGCCGCTGTTGTCGAGCGACATCCTCTTTAGAGCCATTGTACCGTACTGAGCAGGCAAGATCGGACACCCGTTGTGTCACGAGCTCAATGCCCAGCTGCGCACATGCTGCCTGGCACAATGCCACATCTTGGTACGACTCAGCGCGCCATTGATGGTCCAGGTGTGCTGCAACAAGGCGAATAAAACCTTGGTGATGCAGCTCTGCCAGAAAATGGAGCAAGAAAATCGAGTCGGGCCCGCCTGATAAACCAAGAATAATCGAGGTGTTTTCGGCAAGCCCGTGTTTTTTGCTGAAGGCTAAGAGTTTTTTATAGTTTGGAAACGTGCTTTTCATGGATATCATGATACCACGAAGACACAGCTGCGTATATCGGGTTTATCTTTTAGGGTTTTTACCGTGTCTGCTAGTGAAACGTGGTACTTGTCCCTTTTGCGCAGGAGTGTGCTTTGTTGCTGATTCTCTTCTTGGCAGGTTAGCAACAAGAGCCGCTTGCCGAGGGTTGTCCAGCATTATTTCAGGACTGTTTGCGTTCAACTGATGAGCAAAGTCACCAGCATTGGCAGCAGTCAAAAGAGTTAGCAGGGTTAACATCTGTTGAGCGGTTGATACGGTGTTGGGAGTCGGTTTTGTGTGATCTGGTTTCACGCCCGTTAAAAACTCAACGGAGCTCATAGTGTCTGCAGCACTTGTGGTTGTCTGTGTTGTGCCAACGAGTGCTTGGCTTGCGCAGAGTAGTAACAAAAAAGAACCAGTAGATAGACGCAAAGAAGGGTTCATCAGTATCCTTTATAGTGTTGAGAGATCGTCGTGCGATGAAAGCGCCAACGATCTCTCTTGTTGTTCTTGTTTATACATCCAGATTTTTAACGAATTGACCATTCTCTTCGATATAATCTTTACGGCCGACTACATCGTCACCCATGAGGGTTGAGAACCAGCGATCTGCCTCAAGAGCATCTTCAACCGACACTTTGAGCAGTGTGCGCGTTGTGGTGTCCATTGAGGTTTCCCACAGCTGCTCAGGGTTCATCTCACCAAGACCTTTATAGCGTTGTACTGACAGGTATGGCTTGCTGATTTGGTTGATACCATCAACCAGCTGTCCAATGCCAACACCTTCTAGTGAGCGGTCTCGGTCGGTAATCTTGAGCGTCCATGGACGTCCTTGCGCTTCATGCAAGCCAGATAGCAGTGTTTGTATGGTGCTTACTTCGGCTGAAGTAAAGAAGCTGAGCGGTACGCGCCAGGTGCGATTCAAGAGCATGAATACAATATGGGTTGGTAAAACGGTAGGACGCTCATTTTTGGGTGCATGCTCTGCTCCTTCTATGCGCGGGCCTTCAAGTGTAATGGTGTATTGCGTGAATTTTGTTTGCAATAGTGTTACGAGCAGATCAAAACCCTGCGCTTCGTTCCATGGGTTTTGCAACAGACATGAAACCAACAGATGGCATTGTCGATAGGTTAGTTTAAAGATATGACTTGCTTTGGTGACCAGAGCATCATACGCCATAAGTTTATCAAGGAAAGCCTTCCAGATAACCGGATCGACCATCTTGTCATCAACCGTTAAGCTGGTCTGTTCCCGTGCCCAATCGAACAGGAAGTGTTTGAGCTCAGAATCATCTTTCAGATATTGCTCTTTTTTGCCAATTTTAGCTTTATACAAAGGTGGTTGCGCAATAAAGAGATAGCCGGCTTCGATTAACGGTTTCATATGGCGGAAGAAGAATGTCAACAAGAGTGTGCGAATATGGGCACCATCAACGTCCGCGTCGGTCATTAAAATAATCTTATGATAGCGCGTTTTTTCGATATCAAACTCCTCGTCACCAATACCGCAGCCGATAGCGGCGATTAAAGCGCGAATCTGTTCGTTCGATAATATGTGGTCGAGGCGAGCCTTTTCAACGTTTAAAATCTTACCACGCAAAGGCAAAATTGCTTGAAAAATTCGGTTACGTCCCTGTTTTGCCGAACCGCCTGCAGAATCACCCTCTACGATAAATAGTTCGATATCTTTTGGGTCTTCATTGGTACAATCGGCAAGTTTGCCCGGTAAAATCGATGATTCAAGGGATGTTTTTTTGCGGGTGAGATCACGTGCCTTTTTTGCAGCATCGCGAGCGCGCTTGGCCATTTCAGCCTTAAGCAGCACTTTTTTTGCCAGCGTTGGGTTCTCTTCAAAGAAGGTGTCAAGAAAGCCGAAGAACCAGGATTCAACAAGCCCTTTTACATCGCTATTGCCCAATTTGCCTTTGGTCTGGCCCTCAAACTGCGGCTCAGGAACCTTCATGCTTATTACGGCAACAAGCCCTTCACGAACATCTTCACTCGAAAAGCTTTCATCTTTTTTTAATACGCCAAATTCTTGAGCGCGTTTATTGCAGGCCTTGGTCAAGGCACCTTTAAAGCCGGCAACGTGGGTACCACCTTCGATGGTATTGATATTGTTGACGAAAGAAAAAAGCTGTTCGCCGTACCCATCATTATATTGCAAAGCGACTTCGAGCATGTAGATGTCGTCGCTCGCCTCATAATGAATAATTTCTGGAAAGATCGTTACTTTTTTGTTGTTGATATATTCAACAAATGAAACGATGCCGCCTTTGAAGTAGAAGTCATGCTTTTTGTCGGTCGCTTCTGCTTCGATGGTAATGCGCAAGCCTTTATTTAAAAAGGCCAATTCGCGCAAGCGCGCAGAAAGTGTTTCAAAGCTGAACTCTACGGTTTCTTGAAAAATGCTTGCATCTGGCCAGAAACGAATCAATGTCCCACGTTTAGTGGTATCGCCAATAACTTTTAGAGGGGCAAGCGGCTTGCCGCAGGCGTATGATTGTGTGTGAATCTTACCATTTCTAAAAACGGTTACGTCAAATGAGCTTGATAGTGCATTGACCACCGAAACACCAACACCGTGCAGACCGCCGGAATATTTGTAGGTGTCTTTATCAAATTTACCGCCGGCATGTAATTTTGTGAGCACAACTTCTGTGGTAGAGATCCCTTCAGTGGGATAGATCTCAGTAGGAATACCACGACCATTGTCTTCAACAGAGCAAGAGCCATCGGTGTGAAGAATAACATTAATTGTGTCGCAATGTTGTGCGAGCGCTTCATCCACTGAGTTGTCAACAACTTCGTATACAAGGTGGTGAAGGCCATTTGGACCGGTCGATCCAATATACATAGCCGGGCGTTTTCGTACAGCTTCAAGTCCTTCCATAATGCGAATGGACTGGGCGCCGTATTCGCCCTTTTTTCCGGAAGAATCATGTGACATAGCTGATCTCCTAAAGTGAGGGCATCCCCTGCATTTGGCCTGGCAGTAAAATTAAGTTATACTGTACAAACTTGTGAAATTTTATTATCAATATCGCTCCACAGATAGTGTAGATGATACATAACTTTTTTCCAGCTAAGCCTACATCATGTACGTAAAGCTATTCAAAAGCGTACTAGCAAGAGTTTATACCATTCATGAAAGCAAGCCCATTCGGAGTTGAACAAGATAGAGTGTTTATGCAAAAAGCATTACACCAAGCTCGCCGAGCTGCGCAATCAGGTGAAGTGCCTATTGGCGCCGTGATTGTTGATGCGCATGGAGTTGTTCTTGCGCGAGGCTATAACAACGTTGAACATAAAAAACTGCAGACTGCTCATGCGGAAGTAACTGCTATTGATCGCGCATGCAAGCGCCATGGAGATTGGCGGCTTGATGGCTGTTGGATCTATGTAACACTTGAGCCGTGCATTATGTGTATGGGGCTCATCATGTTAAGTCGTTGTGCCGGTATTGTGTATGGCGCGCAATCCCCACTTTTTGGTTGCGGACTTGACAGTATAAATCTTCCGTTGTACAGAAGAGGCTCGCTATGCGTTGTGTCAGGAGTTGCTGCAGATGAATCGGCAGCACTGTTGAAGCAGTTTTTTAAAGAGAGACGAATGAGTGTTATATCTAAAAGGAGTGGAGATGGAACAAAAATTTGAAGCGATTTGGCAAGTTCTGCATCAACGCAAGCAGGAGCTTGAAGATGAGCTTTTGCAGACAAGAGAAGAAAAGTTCTCTGATGATCAGATACAAGATGCCGGAGATCAGGCTCTATCATCGACTATGGAAAGTCTTAAGAGTTCATTTCAAGACACACGTCTTGATGAATATAAGCGTATTGTTCGTGCTCTTGGTATGATTGAACAGGGTACGTATGGTATGTGCATAGATTGTGATAAAGCAATATCTGAGAAGCGGTTGCAATCATTTCCGAATGCCACGCGTTGTTTGGCCTGCCAAGAGGCGTTGGAAGAGGGTGAATTTTAATAAAAGAGCGTCTGGTGCTCAGCGCTTTGCTGTGGTATAGTAAGGGACGCGTGCCGATGTAGCTCAGTTGGTAGAGCAACTGATTCGTAATCAGTAGGTCGTCGGTTCGACTCCGATCATCGGCTCCATACTTCGCCTATCCATGCCTGACGGCCTGGCAGGCTTCGTATGGCAGGCCAGTCTTTAGGGACAGAGTAAGCGACTTTATCTAAAAACGAGCTAGATTTTGACTTTTAACCCGTTTTTTGTACCATAAGCAATATATGTACGTTCTCAGTACCCAATAAGTTTCAGTAGGATAGTCATTCTTATGGCACAAGTAAAAACAGCTAAAGTTTCTCCAAAAGTTGAAGGCGGTAGCCCAAAAAGCGCTGAAGCTTCAAAAAAAACTACAACCAAGCGCGGTGCTCCTCTTGCTCACGGCGTAGGACGACGTAAGTCTTCTGTCGCTCGTGTATGGCTTCACCGTGGCGGTAAAGGGTCAGTTCTTGTCAATGGCAGAGCTTACCAGACCTATTTCACCACTGATCTTGCTCGTGCCGATGTAGCAGTGCCTTTCAAGGTAATTCCTGGCGCAGAAGCATTTGACGTAGAAGTCAATGTCTATGGCGGCGGTGTTAACTCACAGGCTGGCGCGGTTCGTCTTGGTATAGCACGTGCTTTATTGGCAAACAATGAATCACTCCGCTCAGCACTTCGCGAACATGATCTTTTGACTGTAGACGCTCGTGTAAAAGAGCGTAAAAAATATGGTCAAAAGGCAGCGCGTCGTAAATTCCAATTCGTAAAACGTTAATCTGTGCTGCTGCGCTATCAATCAGAGCAGCCTGCACGGTACGTCCCGTTTTGGGATGTCACGCTTCCTACTATCAGATTTGTCTTTTTAAAACGCGCTTAGAGATAGGCGCGTTTCTCTCTACAGGCTGAATTGTAGGAGCTGATCGAGCTGATTGAGCGCGAGATTGACTCTTGTTTTTTGATCGCTAGGCGTACTAAGATAGGCCAAGATCATTATGAAAAGCGGCAATAGAAAGAATAAGTGAGTTGGGGGATGAACGCAGATGTGCAGCGTCGTAGGGTATGTAGGGAATACCTACTGTAAAGACCTTCTTGTAGAAGGTTTGTCAAGGCTCGAATACAGAGGGTATGATTCTGCAGGCTTTGCCTGTTTAAGCGCCGATGATAATCGGTTGATGTATGCCAAGTCGCCAGGTCGTCTCATGCAACTGAAAGAGCTTCTTGATAAGAATCCTATCGATGGCTTTATAGGCATTGGGCACACGCGTTGGTCAACCCACGGTACTTCTACGCAAGAAAATGCACATCCTCACTTTGACTGTAAAAAAAGGATCTCCATTGTTCACAATGGTATCATAGAGAATCATCATGCTTTGCGCAGTGATCTTGTAGGCAAGCATCTTTTCGTTTCAGATACTGACACCGAAGTTGTCGCACATCTTTTTGAGACGTTACGCGCACAATATGACACCTGTAAAGATGCTTTGTTGGCATTGGCAGATCGTATTGAGGGGGCGTATGCTTTTATTATATTAGATAACGAATCTCCTGATCAGCTTATTCTTGCTCGTCATCGCTCGCCGCTGTGTATAGGTATAGGCGAAGGTCAGATGTATGCGGCTTCAGACCCTATAGCCTTTGCTGGCAAGACGAATAAAGTTGTCTTCTTGCCTGATGCAACCTGTGCGATCATCAAGAAAGATTCTATAGAACTTTTCGATTTTAAGGGGAATATCTTGCCTCTTGAGATCAAGACGATAGACTTTGCCTGGTTGGGAACGGAAAAAGATGGGCATGAGCATCACATGCTCAAAGAAATTTATGAACAAAAACGGGCTATACATGCAACGGTCTCATCGCTTGCTGCAATGGGTGATACTCTGTGGAGCTCTATCGGTTTGACCAAAGAGCAGGCACGCGCCATTACCAGTTTGAGTTTTATTGGCTGCGGTACCTCGTGGCATGCTGCACGCATAGCACAGTTCTTTTTCGAAAAGATTGCGCACGTTCCTACGCGTGTGCTTTTGGCATCGGAATTCCGTTATATGCCCTTTTTCCCCGAGCAGAAAAGTGTGTACGTTGCAATATCGCAATCGGGCGAAACGGCAGATACGTTGGAGGCTTTGCGGCTTGTTAAAGATATGGGCATAGCTACCGTTGCGTTGACCAATGTTGCTTCAAGTACCTTGGTTCGCGAAGCGGGCGGCTTTTTGTTAACCCACGCTGGTCAAGAAATGGCCGTAGCATCTACAAAAGCATTCTCTACGCAAGTTGCTGCTTTATATTGGCTTGCCAATCGTCTTGCGCTTGAAAAAGGGATTATTATGCCAGAACAGATGCAGGCTGCAGAGCATGATCTTTTTGCCGTGGCTCAAGTACTTGAAGATACGATTGAACTGTATAAGCACACCATTGTTGAAACGCTTGCAAAGCGCTATGCGCATAAAACAAAAGCGATCTTTTTAGGGCGCCATATTAGCTATCCATTTGCTATGGAAGCTGCATTAAAATTAAAAGAGATTTCTTATATCTTCTCGCAAGGCTATCCTGCTGGTGAACTCAAGCACGGACCGCTTGCCTTAGTTGATGCAGAAACACCGATCTTTCTCTTTTCTCATCAAGATCCGTTGATTTACCAAAAGCTCGTTGCCAATGCGCAAGAGGTCAAGGCGCGCTCGGGGCATATCATAGCATTTGTCTTTGAAGGGCAAGATGAGCTGTGTAAGCTGGCCGATCAAGCCTTTATTTTCCCACGCGTGGCGCCGTTACTTGAACCGCTTGCCATGACCGGCGTGATGCAGTTTTTTGCGTATCAGGTTGCTAAGGAGCTCGAGCTGCCGATCGACAAGCCACGTAACTTGGCAAAATCGGTCACTGTTGAGTAGCCAAAGCGTTAACTAACCGCTAAAAACAATTTTGTTGCAGCCAGTGCGACTTTACCTGTTGCGGCAGGGTAATGCGCTGCGAGCCCTACCACAGTTCCTGCAATGAGGAAATTGCGCAGATTGTTCGATTTTTGCTTTTCAGCGGCAATACTCGGGTTCAATGCATCATCGATAGTTTCATAAGCTTGATTAGTAGTGTCATAAGTTGTGACAGAATTCTCGTTCGCAACAACAAGCAGGCGATGTTTAGGAAAGAAAGAAGCTGACGATTTGGCTGAGACTACACCAGATCCGAAAAGAGCCCTATTTTTTTGGGTGCGCTGAGTTTGCTTTTCCTCTGCAAACCATAAGCCGAAGCCATGTCTATGATTATTTTCAGTATTCCAAGATGCTCTGTTATTGCGATGGTTAAGGGCATGAGTGAAATAGCGTACTGGGCCATGAGGCGACAGCGGGTCGAGATATACATTATTAACACATATGTCAGGCAAAATCTCACCGTGAGCAGCTATATGACTGTACTTATAACGTTCAGGTTCAAGATCTTGCATGCGCCGATGGTCGCCAGGGAAAAAGAGGGAGCGCACAAAATCCATTCTATTGGAATGAACGCGTTTAGAGCTTTCTACAACTCTTGGTTCAGCTGCGTATTCAGCAATAAGTGCAACAACCACCTCAGGCACTTCAGGTTCGCTAGTTTTTGCAGTATCTACCCATAACAAGCTGCCGGTAAGTGCCACATAGCACGCAAAAAGTCTATTCTTTATCATGATTACATCCACTTTCTTATTTTCATTGGCAACCGGTATATGCAGCTGCTGCGCCAGTTAGAGCAATTGTAGCAAGCAATGCTTTGCGCGTTGTTTTATTGTTCTTGCGAGCGCGATCTTCTTGTATGAATTGAGCATTCAGAGCTTTGGGTGTTGCTGTATTGCTCCTGCGAGCGCGATCTGCGTATAAGAATTTGCCATTCAGAGCGTTATTAATAGCATTTACTCTTTCAGGTGATGGATCGAAAGAATAAATTGTAGAGCTTTCCAATGTAGAAACAGCTATTTTTGGTGCCTGTTCATGACTGTATAGATCAGAGGCGCTTACATTGAGGATGTCTTTGGCTGGCAATGTAATAAGTTTCTTTATCTCTTCAGCTTTTAATTGTGGTTCTTTGTCGTTATCACAGAACCACAATATATTTTGTGGATTTGATTTGCGGAGATCATCAATGAATAGCATTTGATTCAACCAGGAAGGAAGGTTGTGTGTATTAGTTGTTTGCCCTTTGATGTAACGCAAAGGAGATTTTTGTTTGGTATAGGTAGTTGCGTATACTGTTGTATTATACCCATTGGAATATAACGCGGTGATTGTCAATCGATCATCGTTTTGAAATGCCACCTCATGGTAGTTGAGGTCTAGATCGCCCACTTCGGGAGCTGGAATAACGATTGCTGATCCTTCTGCAGCATAGCCTGCAATGATATCAATGACAGTGGATGGTATAGGCTGATCGCTGCCAA
Source organism: uncultured Pseudomonadota bacterium (assembly GCA_964533545.1). Classification (GTDB taxonomy): domain Bacteria; phylum Babelota; class Babeliae; order Babelales; family Vermiphilaceae; genus JAFEAZ01. The sequence goes on from CAZHJT010000002.1 coordinate 48,216, forward strand.
CCAGATTAGCAGTGAATAACAAAGCGCTGGCAAGCGCCATGCTGCACGCAAAAAGTCTATTTTTCATCATGATTATATCCATTTCCTTCAAGAAAAAGAGGAATATCAAAAGGTTGAGGCAAAGTATCTATCAGTCGATCCTGAACATCTTGCTGCAAAACGTGTATCTGCAGCCCCTGCAAGGCTTGTTATGAAATATGCAGGGGTTCCCTGGAAGGCGCACTATTTTAGGAGGCAAAAGTCTCGCGATCTCTGCCTCTTGCTATGAGTGTATGGAGCTGTTCGTATGCGCCCGTAGATCAAAGATGCAGTTCTTTTTTGACTTTGTCGGGACGTTATGACTTAGTCCACATCGTCTTCAGGCTTTACTTGATGCGACAAGCGATTCTCATCAAGAGCGCCTATCGGCATTCTATGTGTTAATGCAGCGAGGAAGTTCTTGTTTCTGAATGAGAAATTTGATGCCCTATTGATTAGATCTTGTTTGCGCCTTGCGTCCGCTAGTAAGCTACGAGCTCCATCTAAGGCCGCATTGAGCTCGCTTATCTCATTTTTTTTATTCATTTTCATAAATGCATCAGGTTTCTCTGCTTGACCTTTAAGTTTATCTTTCAGCATTTTAAGCTCTTGAATAAGGTCAGACATTTCTAGGGTGGGTGTTGGTGCTGAGTTGTTAAGAGAAGAGGTGCTGCTGATGACGGCAAAACGTTGCAAAATCTGCTTACGGCGAGCGGCTATAATGCCTGGCAGGTAGTAATGTTCGATTCTGCTTCGTACCGAGATGGAACAAAACCAGCTGTTACGCATTTTTTCTATGATAGATAGGTATTCATTTGGGTCATCGTTAGAATTCCAGCTACCAGGAGCAATTACAAGCATATTTTTGTTTATGGTACAAGGTTCATCATCGATACAAAATTTATTATCAATGTCCTTGCAAAGCCTTTCATGTTTCATGTTTATGCACTTGTTCACTGCGAGAAAGGTGGTTCCGGCTGCCAGGCCCCCAAAAGTCAAGAGATTGCCAAGAGAAAAGGCGGACCGAGAAGGCGTGGGTTTGTCGCTACATATTGTTTGAATGTTATACGAAAAGCTGCCGGCAAGTGCCAAATAGCACGTAAAAAGTCTATTTTTTATCATTTTTGCCCTGTGATTGTATAAAGTGTACCAATTTTATCATTACATATAGAAAAATTGTACCATAATAATGCCTTTTTTCAATGGGTAGCGCGTTTTATTGAAAAATGCAGTCTGAATATCATATAATGGGTATGTTAAGGAGTATTACCCGTGATCCATTATGTGAAAGGATATAGTATGATACGCAAATTATTAGGCGCATTCTGCTTGCTGATCAGTGTTGCGGCCCATGGCTGGGTTATTACCAATAAAACGGGACAACGTGTTAAGATCAATGCCCATTATTATGGTTATATAAAGGGGTTTTCATGCAGGCCGGATAGTTTCCATCTTAAACCTCGTCAAACAAAGTCAATAGATGCTGGTGGCTGTATTCTCCGCGTGCTCAATTCTGACAGTGGAGCAGCTGCGCTTCAAAACCCAACTGGTGGAAAGTATCGAGTTACACTGAGTAACGGTGTGTACCGTATAGAGGAAGGACAGTAAATTTAGATACGCAATTGAATTGTGTGTGATGAGTGTGTTCAAGAGTGTTCCCCGTGATCCATTATGTGAAAGGATATAGTATGATACGCAAATTATTAGGCGCATTCTGCTTGCTAGCCAGTGTTGCGGCCCATGGCTGGGTTATCACCAATACAACAGGAAAACGTGTGCATATCGATGCCCATTATCATGGAGAGATACCGGGATTTTCATGTACATCAGATAGTTTCGATCTTGAACCTCGTCAAACACGTGTAGTAGATGCTGGCATCTGTGCCTTCAGGGGACGCCCTTCTGCAGGTCCTGGTGCATTAGTGGTGCATAAAAGAGCAGACCAGTATGAGGTCGTCGCGATTGAAAGCCTTTTCCCTAAGTGACAATTAAGCGATTGTCACTTAGAAGCGATGCTCACTGGCCTAGTCTAATATGAAGTGCAACACTGTTCTGATAGAATTGATTTTGACAAAAAAATTAGTTCGAAAAGAAAGCGTTGCACATGGTTCATTATACCCAAGTTAAAGGGATTGAGCGAATGTGTATTTATAGCTGCCTTAGAAAACCTATGTGCTGATTTGTTATGGGATAAGGTTAGGCAAAGCCTCTTTTAGTGTTTGTTGTAAGGCGCGCATGTTAGTTGTTGTATGCCATATGCCGACCCTATGCTGATCATGCACCACGAGTAGTCTCTGGTTGGGGAAAAATGATGCCTCTATACCATCATCAGGGCTGCTTTGGCCAAAGAAAAGTTGGTTGGCAAGCATCGTGCGCTTGCGTTGTTCGGCATGAGACAGGGGCTGTGCAAGCGCTGGGTTCTGTTGTGTTGTTGCGTGCAGGTAGGTCGTTACTATTTTTTTTCTCGGGTTATCATAGTTAATAAAATAAGCCAGCTGGAATGGCTGTTCTTGGTGTCTATACGTATGCGTGAGCAGGATACTGTTCTTTATTTGCTCGTCGCCAAAAGGGCAGAGCATGCTTGCGCTATGGCTGAAATGGCTGCTGCTTATTCTTTTCAGTGCTGCGTAGAGTTCTGGGTTTTGCGGTTCATGTTTTCCTTTAAGTTCCGCATGATGCTCATGACTAAACCAGGGTTCTTCAGTGTCCAGGCGCGGTTCGCGATGACCAAGATATGATTTAATAATTTCGACTGGGGTCCAATGAGAGTTAGCTTCTAATTCTTCTAAAGGACCATTGTTCTGATGATCTTTCCACAACACCCGTTTTGGCGAGCTTGCGGTGGCTTGAAAGGCCAAACAAGAGGAGCTTGTAACAGAAATAAACAGTAGGATGCGTTTTTTTGTCATAGTCGTTGCACACTTTATGATAAACAATTGGTGTAAAAAACACGTATATACTCTTTATTACTGTACTCTGAGTTTTTAAAAAATCTATTGGAGATCGCTTTTTTTATTTGCCCGATTCTGCTTGTATGCCAAAACGTTGCGCAAACTCATTGGCGTCATCAACAAGCTGATCAATAGGCACGTGAACGCGATCAACATGCATCATCACCTTATCCAGCGTGTCTTTGCTAATCCCATGAGAAACAGCGGCTGCCCAGCGGTGGTGCCCATCAAGAATATAGCTATCTTGGGATATAAAGAGTGGAATACTGGTAATGGCTCTATACGCATTGGTGTTTGGATTTTCCATCGCATGCCAAATGCCTGCAACCTTTGATCCCACTAATTCATTTTGCGTTGCTTTCAACTGCATGGCAGGAACCTGCTCGCGTGTAATGGTATACCCTTTTACCGTGCGTAAATAATCGGCAAACGCACCGCTAGCGTCAACTTCTCCTCGCTCATCGCGCGGCAAGCGATCGGCTTGCGATCCAGGAATGGGGCGTCCTCTTAATTGTGGCATACCAATACGCTCAATGCCGATATTAAATTCACAAAAACGATGGGCTGAATGGCCAACCTGCAACTGGCAGAGGTTATACGAAGGAGCCTGCTTGCCTTTCTGCAGCGCATCATCAGTTATAATTTTCAGCAATAATAAGGTATTAGGAATATTATGATTCTGTTGAGCATACTGTAGCTCGGCGCGCAGTTTTTCTGGTAAGGAGCGTGGAGCGGGTTCTAGTTGTGCGGTACGGTTTGCCCAATGGTACCCTATAAAACTACTGACTACTATAAAAGCGAGACTATGCATCAG
>CAZHJT010000002.1:52008-52294 GCA_964533545.1 uncultured Pseudomonadota bacterium
TATTCATATGAGTTCCTTGAGCTGGTTTTTTTACCGGTATCACCTACACTAATGTTTGGAATTATTGTAAAGATTAGAAAAAAACGAGCTTGAAAGTATAGAGTATGGTTGCCGTTGAACTTAACCATATTACCGTAGCCTATAATGATCAGGTTGTAGTGCGAGATCTGTCGGCAGTGGTGCCTGTTGGAGCTATGCTGGCAGTTGTGGGGCCCAATGGTGCTGGTAAAACCACCTTATTGCAAACCATGCTGGGACTCATTGAGCCGGTATACGGTTCAGTTTC
>CAZHJT010000002.1:52304-55516 GCA_964533545.1 uncultured Pseudomonadota bacterium
GCTTGATCAGCATCGCCATCGGATTGCCTATGTCCCACAACGCATGAGTGTTGATTGGGACTTCCCCGCTCAGGTGCTTGATGTGGTTCTTATGGGTTGTTATAAAAAGCTTGGTTGGTTTGCGCGTCCCGGCTCTGCACAGCGAGCACAGGCGCTGCATGCGCTTGAACAGGTTGGCATGGCGACCTACGCAACGCGCTCGATTGGTCAATTGTCGGGCGGGCAGCAGCAACGTGTCTTTTTGGCGCGTGCGCTTATGCAAGAGGCTGATATCTATTTTTTAGATGAGCCGTTTGCTGGTATTGATGCGCTTGCTGAAAAGAGTATGATCGATCTGCTTAAAAAACTATCAGCCCAAGGCAAGACGATCATTATCGTCCATCATGATCTACAGACACTCCACGATTATTTCAATGCACTGTTGCTGATCAATAAAACCTCCATTTTTTGCGGACCTCTTGCGTTAGCAACGCAGCATCATTTTATAAGCACCTATGGCAAAGAAAATCCTTTTCTGCCCGATGCACGGGTTGCGTATGATCAGTGACTGTACCGAATTATATGCACAGCACTATACCATGTGCATGGTTATTATGGGCACGACGATAATGGGCATCACCTGTGGGCTTTTGGGCACCTTTGGATTACTCAAAGGGTATAGTCTTTTTGGTGATGCGCTCTCACATGCAGCATTGCCTGGTGTGGCAGCCGCCGTTCTGCTGAATCAGAGCAAAGATTCTGGATGGTTAATGGTGGGTGGTGCTCTTACTGGTGCGTTGGCTCTTGGCATGTTATACATCGCCCAGCAGTTTACACGCTTAAAATTGGACAGTCTTCTAGGTACGCTTCTGTCGGTGTTTTTTGGCATAGGCCTTATTGTCATGACCGTTATACAAAAGCTTCCTGTATCCCATCAAGCCGCATTGAACACCTTTGTGTTCGGCAATGCCGCGACTCTAATGCCTCACGATATTTATTGTATGGTTATGGTAAGTCTCCTTATTATTGTGTCTCTTTGTGCTCTGTGGAAGGAGCTTGTGCTAGCTACGTTTGATACCGTATTTGCGCGCGCTGTGGGCTATAGAGTGCTCTTTTTCGAAGGGCTTCTTGCCTGTTTGTTAATTATGTTAATCGCTGTTGGATTACAAACGGTTGGGGTTATTCTTATGAGCGCTTTATTAATAGCGCCCGCTGCTGCGGCACGGCAGTGGACAACGCAGATCAAGCCTATGGCCTTACTTGCGGCATGTATAGGAGGTAGTTCTTGTATGCTGGGCGCCTCTATAAGCTCTTTGAGCGAGCATATGCCCACCGGGCCTATTATTGTGGTGATCGTGACCAGTGTCGCCTTTATTTCCTTATGTATCACTCCTTACCGTATGCGGGCGACATGAATAGTATCGCGTTGCAGATAACGCTCATTGCGCTTGTCACCGCAGCTGCTTGCGTACTGCCGGGCCTCTTTTTGGTGTTGCGTGGTGTTGCATTAATGAGTGATGCTATTAGTCACGCTATTTTGCCGGGAATTGTTATCATGTTTTTAGTCGTTAGGCAGCTTAATTCGCCGTTGTTATTGGTGGGCGCTTCGTGTGCTGGTTTTGCGACGGTGCTGTTGACTGAATATATTTTACAAACAAAGCGATTAAAAAAAGATGCTGCCATTGGGTTGGTGTTTCCCTTGTTTTTTTCTATCGGGATCATACTCATAACTCTCTATACACGCACCATACATCTTGATACTGATATGGTACTGTTAGGAGAACTTGCTTTTGCGCCTTTCGATAGATTGCACGTGCTGTCCTATGATCTGGGCCCGTGCGCCTTGTGGGTCATGGGTACCATAGCATTGTGTAATGGGCTCTTCGTACTGCTTTTTTATAAACAGCTTGCCGTGTCGACCTTTGACCCCCTCTTTGCTGCCTGCATTGGGTATCGTCCGGAGATGATTCACTATGCATTGATGCTGCTGACAAGCATTACAGCAGTTGGCGCATTTAATGTGGTTGGTTCGATTCTAGTCGTTGCGCTGATGCTTGCGCCACCGGCTGCCGCTTTTTTAGTTACTGACCGACTTAAGCCGATGCTTATCACGAGTATACTGTTTGGGTTATCTGCTGCGCTGCTCGGTTGTAGCTTTGCTGCCTGGGCTGATGTGTCTCTTGCCGGATCGATTGCTGCTGCCAATGGACTGATATTCTTTTTCACGCTTGTGTGTGCGCCCGATAAAGGAATTATAGCATCGTGGTGGCGCAAGCGTGCCATGCGCCGCGCGCTTGCGCAAGAGGTTGCTCAGCAACATTCTGTGCGTTGATTAGAACTCTTAGTTTTTACTTCGCTTGATGGCTCGCAATTAAATTGGCGTACGGCACACAACGCGCTGCAAGTAATTTGGCCAATTTCTCGCCTTCATCGCGCCAGTCTCTTTGTAACTCAGAAACAATCGAAAACCAGTTGCTCATAACTGCACCGGCATGCACCATTCTGCTGATTGCAGCATCTCTATTGGTAACACTGGTAGTGCCTGATGCATCGATCACCACATACACATCAAACCCTTCAGCAAGCGCTGCAATGGTTGGAAATGCTACGCATACATCGGTGACAATGCCGGCAATAATCAATTTTTTGCGGCCAGTTTTTTTGATGGCGCTTACAAACTCTTCATTGTCCCACGCATTAATTTGTCCAGGTCGTGCAATAACGTTGACGTCGGGGAACATACGCTTTAGCTCGGGCAGTATCGGTCCATTTGGTCCCGATTCAAAGCTGGTAGTCAAAATGGTGGGGAGGTTAAAGAGCTTTGCGATGTCGGCCAAAGCAAGAACACTATTGTAAAATTCATCAGCTTGGAAATCTCTGACCATCTGCATGAGGCCTGTTTGGTGATCAACAAAAAGGACAACTGCATTGTCTCGCGAGAGTCTGTTGTCGTGTGCTTGCTGTTTTGCTACAGAGTTGTCCATGTATTCAGATCCTTTTTTTGAGGGTTTTTCGTTTTGAGATAGAGCATAATCTTTGTTATTGCTCCAAAACAAGCATCGTGTGGATTAAGATAAAGCTGTTTAAAATATGAAGTATTTTTTATGTCATACAAATTTTGTACAAAAGCGGCTCTATGGGGCCGTTAGAGAAGGTAGAATAATATATGTATGAAAATACAGACAAAAGAAGAATATACTGGTTAATCGATCAATATTTGAGTGACAAAATTA
>CAZHJT010000003.1:0-7179 GCA_964533545.1 uncultured Pseudomonadota bacterium
ATCCTTGCGCAGTGAATATGTTGAAAATCAAGAAAAGTTTTCGTTATCGTGGGTCATCCCTGCGCAGGCAGGGATCCATGCTGTTGTATTATTCCTTATATATTGGAAACAATTCATGCCATTTTATGTATATATTTTAAGCTCGAAAAGAAATGGCACTTTGTATGTTGGTATGACTAATGATATGCTTCGCCGACTAGAAGAACACAAAATTGCGGCAAATGACGGTTTTACTAAAAAATATAATATATCCCACTTGGTGCACATTGAAGAATTTGCAACCGCTTATGATGCGATTGAACGTGAAAAATGTATAAAGCGATGGAAGCGTTCTTGGAAAATACGGTTAATCGAGGAACATAACCCTGAGTGGAATGATTTATCAAATTGCTTAGCTATAGAGGAATAATTTCACAGCATGGATCCCTGCCTGCGCAGGGATGACCCGGGCAAGGAATGGTTTTTTATCGCTTTTTATAAAGGTTAGCGAGATTTTACCATGAAAATAACAAAAATCATTTGCGTCGATGGCTTTACTCTTATAACGGTGCTGGTCAGCATCAGCATTGTTGTCTGTGTGCTCAGTCTCGCGCTTGCCAACATTTCGTTTCTCGATCGCTTACTTGTCAGAACCGAACTCAACCTTCTGCATGCAACCTGTCATTATGCACAACAGATGGCACAGCTCAACCATGAGCCGTGCGAAATTGTGTGTGATCTAGAAAAAAACAGCTATCAGTGCGACAATCATAGACGAGTGTTGCCGCAATCAGTTATCTTTGGTGTCAAGCAGGGTGTGTATGGGCCTCCGGGCAACCCGCACACCTGCATTACCAAGCCGATCACCTTTAAAGATGCTCGCATGAGGGCATCGGTTGAAGGTACGCTCAATGCAGGCACGGTCTATCTTGTTGATACTGGCAAACGGTATCAATATGCACTGAGTTCAGCCATTACCCAGGTGCCGTACGTACGCTGTTATAGATATGACACAGCGTTTCATATAATAAAATAGGTTTTACGTGATAAGAAAGTTTATCTTTGCATTGCTGTTAGGAGCGTTAGCGGCTCTGTTTATGGTCGAACATGATCAATGGACGTGCAGGCATGCAGGAAACAAATTTAAAGATTTTTTTTCGACAACCTATGCGTGTGATGTATCTGCAGAGGTTGAATCGGTCTCATTGTTTCATCCAACACTCAGTTGTACCGATGTTGTTGTCAGCTCATGTGATAAAGGTGAGGATAAAACCTGGCAATGGAAAGCATCTCGCTTGACCATAGGCTTTTCGTGGTGGCATTTTTTGCTCTATGGTGTTATCAATATGTACGTCCATATAGATGATCTTGTTGCCAACGTGCCATCGTTAGATGCATTTGGGGCATTGCAACAACATATTGGTTTGATGATGCAACCAGCAGAATCTACCTTTGTCTATAGTCTGGATGAGATTTCTATTAACCGGGCGCTCTTTTCCCTTAATGATGCAAAGAGCCAGATCAACAGCACGCTTAATATGAACTATACCATGCGCAGTATTGGTGGCGCCTACTCTGCATTGTTGAGTATTGCCGATGGTACTTGTGCTGTCAAAGGTGTCACTATCGCGCGAGCCACACAGGGGTTTGTGTTGATGAACTTCCCACCTGACGGAGCTATGTCAGGGTGCGAAATAAATGGACAATGTTCCTGTGCCGTGCCACTGCTGCCCGAACAGCAGGCCGACTGTTTTGTTCGTGGTAGTTGGAGCAATGGATCAGGATCCTGTTCCGTTATCAATGGTGAGCGTACGTTCGCGATTCCTATTGCCCTTGCAAAAACGAACACTGGTTTTCACATACAAGCAACGATGAATGGCACGGCAGCGCAATGTGCAGCGCTGGCAGGCTTTGCGCATACGGATCTTTTTTCCGGAGCTGTTACGGGGCAAGCGACGGTGGATATTCATGACGGTACGTATGATGTCACGGCTACCTGTGTGTGTGACGATTGTTCCTATGCTGGTCAATCGATTGGTCGTTCATGCCTTCTTTCGGGCGACAAGGAAGGAGATATATGCCAAGGGTCATTATCGATCACTGATGTTACTGGCACGACGCAACGCTGTACCGGATCCTGGGAATATAGTCTCATGACAGGGTGTGGGTCTTTACAGCTACGCAATAGTGACACAGTACCATTACCCGCTGCGCCTCGTTGGCTGAGTGCTCCTGGAGATATAATGCTTGATGCAACGTGCAACGCTGATGGTCTTGTAACTGGGACCTATCGCGTAGAGGCGGAGCATAAATATAAAAAAAATAAGCTTTTAAGTACGGGCAGCCTGAAGATAGAAGAAGGGCAGGCATCATTAGAAGGTGTTTGTGGCGACACGCAGTACCATGCTGCCGTTGATCTCTGCCGGAGGTATTTACGTTCTTTTACCTGTTATGATGCTGCACAAAAACGTTTAATGAGCATGCAGGCAGCGCCAGATAACGCAGCGCACGTTACGGGCACGATAGAAATCGACTGTTTACAGAAACTACTAGCCACGCTGTATGAATATGATCTGCAAGCAAGTGGCACACTCTCGTTTGATGCATGGTTTGCCGATACCGTGCGAGCGAATGTGCAGCTTAATAAAGGGACTATTCGCATTCCTCATATTTACAATCTTATCACTGGTATGCGTGCGCATATTGCATATAATCCGACAGAGCAGGTAGGTACGATAGCAAACCTTACCTGTCTGTTACATAAGGGCAGCATTGTCATAGATCACGCGACCTTTGCGCATGACGGCAACAGAATGCTGCATTGGTATCTGCCGCTTGTGTTGAAAAATTGCCTTGTTACGTTCAATCGTACACTCTTTGCAAGTATCTCGGGGCAATTGACCGGCTCTTATTGTAGCGGCGAGCTCCCCCGTCTACAGGGTGCATTGTTTTTAGACAAATCACATATTAAGGAAAATATTTTTGCCAACGCTTTTCAAAAACGTATAGCCGGTTTGTCGCAGGCAGCTCTTATTGATGATACCATTGCGTGTGATATCAGTCTTGAAACGATTGCGCCTTTGAGTGTTGATACACCCTTTTTAAAAGCTGATGCGCGTATGGCTGTTACGGTGAGCAACACCGTGAATGATCCTAAGATTACCGGTGAGTTGAATGTTGAGTCGGGCAGTCTTTTATTTCCCTATCGCCCGTTAGCCATTACCAAAGGGGTTATTACCATGACCAAAGAGCGCCCGGACGACCCATTAATAGAATTAGTGGCGCAAAATCAGGTGCGCAATCATGATATCACGATGCAGGTGACCGGCTCATTATTGCAACATCACCTGATGTTTGAATCAACACCACCATTGACTGAGCAACAGATTATAGCCTTATTATTAGTTGGCTCAGAACAAGAGTCGCTTAATATTGTCATGCCTACCCTTATTATGACAAACTTGGCATCATTGGTATTTGGTTCATTGCGTTCAGAATCTATGCTTGAACGCTGTTTCAGACGGTTTATGCAACCGTTTAAAGACATTCATATAATCCCACGCTTTTCTGATCAGACAAGTCGTGGCGGTGTACGTGGTGCTATTGATATTGAAGTGAATGATCGTTGGCGTGCGATGATTCAAAAAAACTTTAACCTCACCGAAGACACACGTTTTGAGCTCGAATACCAAATATCTGACGATGTACAATTGCGTGCCATTCGAGACGAGCATCGCGACACGGGAGCAGAAGTTGAAATGCGTTTTAAATTTTAAGGTGGCAGTATGAAGTATGCACGGTATGGCTTTGTGCTCAGTATAGTCGTCGGGGCTTTAGGCATTGTCGGTAGTTTTAAAATGCCAAAATCATTTGGCAGGACTCATTTTATTGTTGGGTATCCACACACCAAGGCAGAGCGTGATGGAACACACGATCAGACATCAGCTACCTCTACTCACCGATCTTCACGTTCTCGTACGGCATCAGCTGATCAACTTACGCACCAAGCTGGTGTACATCGTGTCCTTTTTTCTCCTGACGATGATCTGCAGCAGGCGCTTATCACATTGATTGCCAATGAAAAAAAATCGTTGAAGATGGCGATCTTCATGATCACGACTAAAGAGATTATTCATGCTTTGATTGCTGCTCACGAGCGTGGTGTTAAAGTAACCATTGTTACTGACAACATGTGCGTGCGTGATCGATGGAGCAAAATAGATCTGCTGAAAAAAGCGGGCATTGCCGTCTATGAATATGTGCCTGAAAAAGCGCAGAGTCGCCTGATGAATGACCTTATGCATAATAAGTTTGTCATTTTTGCAGACACGCTTGATGATAGGCCACTCGTCTGGACCGGCTCATTTAATTTTACCCGCTCTGCGCAACTGTGTAACCAAGAGAATGCCGTCATTTTGAATGACGCAGCAGCTGTCGCAAAGTTTACGCAACAGTTTAAGCGGTTGAAGAAGCGCTCAAAGCGTTTGGTATAAATCGACTCTATTAATTACAGGAAAAATGTATGGATAACTTAATTACCAAAGATGGTTTGAAGCCCGAATATAAAAAATTAATTTTAAAGGCCATAGAGTATCATTTTCCGCAAGCGCGCGTTGTTCTGTTTGGCTCTCGAGCACGAGGTTCACACAAGCCTGGTTCTGATATTGACGTAGCGATCGACATTGGAGAGCCTGTTCTTTTATCTGAGATGGCACGTATGCGAGTGACATTAGAGAATATTCCGCTTGCGCTCGATATAGACGTAGTTGATATGCACAATATTCCAACTGAGCTTAAGAATTTGATTCTTAAAGAGGGTATAGTGTGGAAAAATTAAAGCTCGATCTTATTCAATTAAATAAAGCCTTAAAGACGCTTTCTAAAGCTTTAGATCTTTTAGAAACGTGTAAAGCGGTGCACAACGAAGATATCATATTAGCTGCCGAAGATTCAGTGATCCAAAGATTTGAATATTGTTATGAGAGCTTTTGGAAGTTTCTTAAACTATATCTGCAACATGTGCATCTAACAGAAGATGCACTAAGTTCTAAAAAAGTATTTCGCGCGTGCGTTAAAGCAGAAATATGCAGCTTAGAAGAGGGTAATATTTTCATCGACATGGTAGATAGCCGTAATGAAACATCTCATGCGTATAATATTGAATCAGCGCGTATCATTTTATCGGTAGTTCCAAAGTATCATTGCGCTATGATCGCTGTTATAGAGCGTTTTAATGATGATCTCTCAATCGCAAAGCATTAATGATAAACAAGAGTTATTGCAGGTGGAGTAGCGACAGGACCTGTTTGATCTTATACATAAGGCTTACCATGTGGTATTGGTATGAACTTCTTTGTCTATCACTCATAATGCATTACGTGTTATATATAGTGAAAAAAAACTATATATGGGTGGACAAATGAATCAACGAGAACACTTCATATTAGCCTATGTATTAAGCATGATTATATGGCATTTGTATCTTAAAAAACATTGGATTCTTCAAGCCGAAAGAAAATATTGGCAAGAGAAAGTGAATCGATGGTTTTTTGGGGATGAATAACCCATAGAAAAAACATAAAGAATCTGATTGAGCAAGAGAGTGTAATAATACGATATATATATTGTTACACCTCTTGCGTTCAAAGAGCCTGCTGTGCTATCTTCCTGCCATTAGTTTACCATCGTGACTAAGGAGCAGAATGAAGCTACGAACATTGCTAGATGATCTGAAAAAAAAGAACTTACTATTTCTCTTGCTAACTCTTGTGTGCCCACTATCTACTCAAGCAGATTGTTCGCAAGAACATACACTATTTCGGCACGCAGAAGCTGACACACAGTCTGAGGCAACTTCATTTGTCATAGTGACCGCCTCGTATAATAATATCGAATGGTTTGAGCGCAACTTGAGCTCAATCTTTGCGCAAGCGTATGACAATTGGCACCTTGTATATATTGACGATTGCTCAACCGATGGTACAGCTGATGCCGTGCGTGCCTATGTAGATGCAAACGGCAAGTCTGACAAAGTCACCTTGACACGCAATGCACAGCGGCGTGGGCACATGTACAATCAGTATCACGCAATACATGCTGTGGCGCCACAGAGCGTCATCGTTATTGTTGATGGTGACGATTGGCTTGCACATAACAACGTGTTGCGTTATTTAAACACTATGTATTCTTCTGGCGACGTATGGCTTACGTACGGCCAATTTTGGTATTGGCAAAAAAATCGTCTAGGTATCTGTCGCAAGTTACCTGATGCCATTATAAAAAATAATGATATTCGCTCATATCCTCGTTGGGTCACGTCACACCTGCGCACCTTTTATGCAGGCCTTTTCCAGCGCATACAGCTAGAAGATCTGCAGTATAAAGGGGCATTTGTGCCGATGAGTGCCGATGTTGCTGCTATGTTTCCAATGATCGAAATGGCAGGAGAGCATATTCGTTTTATTGAAGAAATTTTATATATCTACAATGACGCAAATCAGCTCAGCTTTTTCCATGACAGGCGTGAAGAGCAGGAGGCATTGCGTAAAGAGTTGTGCTCGCGGCAACGGTATCAACCATTAAGCTCGTTATAAAAAGGTTTTTGTATGAAGCAAACAGTAGTCAGAATAGTAGTTCTTCTCGGGTATCTATTGGTAACCAATCATACCGTGTGTAGCACCATATATGAAGAACCGGATGAATTACCGATCACCGTTATAATCCCTTCCTACAACAATGAGCTCTATTGCAAAGATAATTTGGCATCAGTCTTTAAGCAGTGCTACCGTAATTTTCGCGTTATCTATATCAACGATGCATCAACGGATGCTACAGGTAGCTTGGTTGAACAGTATGTGCGTGAGTCAGGCATGGGTGACCGTGTGACTATCATTCATAATGACTACAACCGTAAAGCGCTTATGAATATTTATCAAGCTGTGCATCTGTGTGATGACAATGATCTGATAGTGCTGCTTGATGGTGATGATCAGTTGGCGCACGAGTATGTGTTGAAAAAATTTAATCGAGTGCATGCCGATGGCAACATCTGGCTCTCGTATGCACAATATATCAACTGGCCGCCGGCGGCAGCATTACAGAACAAAATACCGATTTTGGGTTACGCTGCGCAAACGCCACAAGATATTATTGATACCAAAAATTATCGTTGGTGTTACCAATGGTTTTGGTCAGGGTTGC
>CAZHJT010000003.1:7189-20548 GCA_964533545.1 uncultured Pseudomonadota bacterium
GCGCGCATTTCGTGCGTGGTGCTTTAAATGTATAAAAATAGAATCATTAATCTTGGATGCTGGTGCTAGCAAAGGTAAACTTCTACCCATTATGTATGATGCTGCTATCATGTGGCCAATGATGGAAATGGGTGGCACGCACACGCAGTTTATTCCTGACATTTTTTTAACGCGTACTATTACACCGTTAAATGATTTTCAGGTTTCTAGCGATGATCTAAAAAAAGCGGTACGCCGTGTGTTACGAAATCAAAAAGTATATCCAACCGTGCAACATCGTGATGATGCTGCAACCGTGCATGATCGCCAAGAAAACCGAGGATCTGCGGTGCTTCTGATTTCACATTCTCCAGAGCATACGCGGCATCTGCTTGATTTTATGCATACGCAAACGGTGAAAAAAAATCGTAGCAAAACGGCAAGACCTTCATCATGTTGTGTGCTTTGTGATGCAAACAGTAACCAAGCATCTGCGTATGCTGCATTAGCACAGCAGTATTCAACGGCAACCTTTTTACGTGCAGATACAAAGGGAAGCAATCTATTAAGCTCCCAACTGGCAGCCTATCTGCAATCGATACCAGAAAACCATGTGGTTGTTCTGTCCGATGTTATGGCGGCCGAGCTGGAAGATTCACTTGATAGCCTGTTGGATACTAACGATGATTTTGACACCATACTTGGTCAGGAGACTATTAAAGCTGTCGATACATCTGGTAGGAACCATGATGCACTCTACGATTCTATTAATGAACTTGAGCGCACCTATGCCTATGCGCTCTATTTTGGTTTGACGAGTGATGATTTTGTTCAGCATCCTGATCAGCCCGAGCCACAGCGTCCATTTGAGCTGCTCAATAACGGTTTGGGGGTTTGGCAGTTTAAATGTTGCACGCCGGCGCACTGGCAGGAGCAGAATGTTGCTCCGGTGCTGTATCGCGTGACCGACCTGGTAAAGCTGCTCAAACGTATACCATCAAATTCTCTTGATCAGTTGATTGATCAATGGAAGCTTGCGGCGATTGCACCAGAGCGCGTCGGACTCTTTTATGCGCGATAGACAACAAGTAATCATGGACTTTATGACATACAGGAGCAATCACTGTGTGCCATGTTTATTTTGAAAGAGGTTTTTGGAAAAAGAAAGAGTGGCACTACTACGCCCTGCGGACTTCGACTTGTTCTACGTAGTTTTAACGAAGTAGAAAGTGCATGGCCTGCCATACGAAGCTCCGTAGGAGCGAAGTATGGTGCGCCCAAAAGGAGTTGAACCTTTAACCTCCAGATCCGTAGTCTGACGCTCTATCCAATTGAGCTATGGGCGCATGAGATATCAAAAAATTTTTTTGCTTCTCGAAAATCGAGTTAGCGAAGATTGGCCTGCCATACGAAGCTTTATGCGAAGTATGGTGGAGAGAGAGGGATTCGAACCCTCGCGTCCGGTATAACCCAAACTCTTGCTTAGCAGGCAAGCGCTTTAAACCACTCAGCCATCTCTCCCTAATAGGCTTTGTATAAAAAGCTCTGCTAGGACTTTGAAAAGGATACGTGATTTAGCAATTTATGCAAGTAGTTCTACGTTATTTTGATCTATAGGCTATTATCGTTGTAAAAGAGCGTTGATTACAGTCCATGGCCCAAGGTAAGCGAGCGTCATGGCAGTAACTTGCGTTATTCCTGATTTCAAGCTTACTTCATGAGTATCGCAGGCCTTGCTTGTCAAGGAACTTCCTACCAATGTCGTACCCATAGTAAACCCAACAAAAAGAGCCATTTCGCGGTTGTTAGGCATGCATAAGGTTGTAATTTCTTCCGCCGCCAGGCCAATTAAGCCAGCCTTGGCGCCATGTATGATATCGGTCTTAATAGTTGAAGGGATTTGGTCGCTGAGACCTCTTGCGCGTGTCATGATACTTTCACGTTTTTCTGGAGAGAGCACTTTATTTGTTATAGGCAAGCCATGTTGATTCCAAAGATCTTTTGATGGCTTGTCTTGCGAGCTGCATAATGAGACTGACAGCAACGATGCGCATGCAAAGATCAAGACATGTTTGTAGGTGAACATACAGTAATTCTTTCGATAAAAGGTGGAGTTCCTATTATTTCACCGAACAACATACTTTCGTTGAGTATAAAATTTCAACAAAAAAAGCCCCGCCTTTTTTATCAGGCAGGGCTTTATGGGAGCGATTTTTCACTGGGTTAATTTTTGGTGTGGCGAGACAACTCGAATTCTGGAAGTTTAGACTTTTTAGCTTCAGCGTCTCTTACTTCTTTGATTGGGTTGTCGTGCAAAGTCCATATCGCGCCAATAGCTTCGCCTACCAAGGCTATTGCTATGTTTGCAGGATTCAGTTCCCCTTCGGCGACGTAATCAATAGCGCCAGTAGCTACTGCTGCCAAAAGAGCAGTTGCAGCAACCGACTTCTTAGCAGAAATATCCGCGTTTTCGTGTAGCTGTTGAGATGTGTAGCGCACAAGGGTTTTGCCCGCTGCAAAACCAGCAACGCCACTAACGGCTAACTTGAGGCGACTGTTATCTTGTGCAAACGTGGTACCTGCGCTCGTCAATACCACAAGGCTCATCAGAGAGATAAGGCTATTAGTTCTTTTCATTAGTTGTTCCAGGGATGTAAGATGCTGCAAATGCTACGATTTGTTTGATAGCAAGATCGGTGCCAACATAGGTAGCAATGGTTGATAGAACTTGTACCGCTTGAGACTGTAAGCTTGAGTCTTTTATTTTTTCAGCAGCTTCGCCGTTCTTTGTAACCAAAACGATAGCGCTTACGGGTATTTGTGCTGTGGTTATTGCGCTTGCAACACCAGGAGCGATAGGCGTTAGTTTGTTAGAAGCTGCTTTTGCAACCATCCCGCCACCAGTGAAAATGACTGCTGTGCCAGCGCCAAGCTTTGCACCAGCTACGACATCTTTTTTAAGCTGTTTTAAGGTGTCATGTGCGCAACTTGTACTAAGCATAGTTAATGCAGAAAGTGCTACTACTGAAAAAGTACGTTTCATGAAAAAGGCTCCTTAATAAGGTGAGGCTATATATTACCAGCGCATAAGCCTATTCTTTTTCATATGATTTTCAACAAAACGTACAACAATTGCTCAGAGCGCCAAAAATGAGCTCAAAAGCAAAAACGGCCCTGTTTTTTAGACAAGGCCGCTTTTATTGTAATCGCTATTTCAGGAGTTTTTTATTTGCGAGAAGTGAGGATTGTTGAGCGCAGCCAAGAGGTTACAGGGCAGCCCTTTTTTTCGACCAGTTTTGGCTGTACAGTTTCTGTGGTTTGCGTTGCTGCTTCTGGCAAAATTTCTGTTGGAGTTTCGCTTGTTTTTTGCTTTGGCCAGACATAGGCGATTACATAATGACCTATAGTATAGGTAGCCAAGTCAGCAGCAAGCTGTTTAGCGGTTGTTTCAGGTGTGCGTTCGCCTTGTTGCCCGAGGAGTGATGTAGCACCTGTTGCGACTAGGCCTTTTGCAAATGCTTTCTTTTCGGTGTCACCATTTTTTTTAGCTATCTGTTCGAGCGTTAAGCCAGCACCAGCAGCGCCAATGGTGATGATAGGATTGTAGCGAACGACCGTAGGGACAGGAGTTATTGCAGCGGCAACATTACCGAGCGGTTGAATAGGTTGAGCAGAAGACCGTGTGCTTGTAGGGATCAGGGGAGCTTGATTGAGTTGAGCAGGAGTCGCTGGATTATCAGAGATAGAGCTACTACTACTACTACTGCTGGTGATTGTTGTTGTAGAACTCGCAGAAGCTTGCGTGTGTGGAATAAGGGGTAATGTTGTTGAGGCAACTGAGTGGCCTGGGCGAGGCGATGGTGGCGAGCCGAGATGAGTTGTTGTAGTTGTAGTAGTGGTGGTAGTTGAATTACCTGAGACAGGCGGTTGTTGGTTGTTTTGTGGCGTAGCTAGAGGAGCTGGTGTAGTTGTAGTGCTAGCGCTAGTTTGAACGTGTTCAGTAGAAGGCAATGTGAGAGTCTGGCTGGTAGAAGATGTTCCCGCAGTCGCCATTGCCGCTATGGGCTGTTGCTGTTTCGTTGCGTCGATCAGTTTGAGAACCAACGGTTTGCCCAAAATTTCAGACGTAGACTCAGTTTTTGCGATACAATATATGACCTTACCCTGACCTGTTGAGAAGAAGTAAATGGGTTTTGAATTGTGGTATACAGGCGTGTCGTTTATCAAAAGAGGATGACGAGTATAATCGCTTGCAAGGCTGGTGCTCACTATAGTCAATGTAGCAAACGCCAAGAAAAGGGTATTCAATCGCTTGCGTCCACAAGAGCTTTGTACAGAGTGCATGTGCATCCCCTTATAAAAAAGTGCCAGACCTTATACGTTTTTACATGATTAAGCATACCTTTTTGCGCATTATTTTCAATGAGAAGTGCTGCTGTGTATCGTGAAGAATGTTGTCAAATGAGAGACTTTACGGTGTTGGTATTCGAATAGAAAAGTTTTTCTGCTGTCTGCGACGCACTATTGACCCTGTTCCCCCTCTGTTGGCGTGTGCTTAAAGGGCTGTTGTGAGAACAAAAAATGGGCTCAGAAGCAAAAGTGGCCCTGTTTTTTAGACAAGGCCCCTTTGAATGTGAAAGTTCACTGTGTCAGGAATCTTTTACCCGCGAGCTTTGAGCAATGAGGGTGCCGTCAAGTCCGCTCTTGATGCATTAGGTACTGGCAAAGCAGGGGTTGTTGGGGCGCTAGTTGCTTCTGGGTTGGGTGTTGTGTTTTGCGCTGCTTTTTTCTTGTTTGCTGGTGGGCAGAAAAAATTGATCGTATGGTGGATTGCAACATAGAAAAAATTGTCTAAAGCAAGCTGCGTGAAGATTGTTCCAGCAGTATGATCGCCTTGTTGTAATCTCTGTCCGATGAGTGATGCTACGCTGGTTGTGGCCATGCCGACAAAAAAAGCCTTCTTTTCGCTCATTTCACATTTTCTTTTTGCTATTTGCTTGGTCAGTGTGCCAACAGTGGCAGCTGAAATGGTGATGGCAGGGCTGTAGTGAGCGCGTTTATCTAACTGCTGGAGTATTGTTCTGCCGGTAGCATGCAAATTGCTCGTTGCGCGTTGCGCTGCATTAGTCTGATCGCTTGCAAGGCATGCCTGTGTCGCCGTCAGTGCGGCAAACGTCAAGAACAAGATATTCAATTTCGCGCGGGCAAAAGCGCTTTGTGTAGAATGCATGTATATGCCTCTGTAAAAAAGTGTCAGACGTTATACGATCTATACAATAAGTGTAATTTGTTGCGTACTATTTTCAATAAGGGGTCACATGGCATACAGTGAGGCTGCAACGCAGCGGTCTGTCATTGAAATTCGTGTCGCGCCTAGCTCAGGCAAACAATATTTCGCGCTCGACAAAGCGGGGCGCTTGAAATGTTACCTCCTTGCCGCACCAGAAAAAGGACAGGCTAACAAAGAGCTGGTGAAGCTGCTTGCCAAGGCGCTTGGTGTAACACAGGCTGACGTGACGATTATTGCTGGTGCAACGGGTCGCACCAAATATGTCCGTATACCACTAACGCTTGCGCATGATGAGCTGCTGCAAAAGCTTGGTATACCAAAACAGCTTACTATTGCGGGTTAACAAAAAAAGGGGAGTTCTCATGCCGTATTACGCATGGAAAGGGGTTACTCTAACGGGAGATCTGCGCAAAGGCAGCTTGTGTGCTCGATCACAAGAGGACCTCGAGCATCAGTTGCTTGCGCGTGACATTGCGGTTATGTACAGCCGCCAGAAAAGTATACCGTGGTGGCATAGATTGCAGGCGGATAATCAGTTTAAGATCGCTTTCTTCAGGCAGCTTACGTCACTTTTGTCGTCGGGCATTTTTTTATCAGAAGCACTGACGTTGATGAGTCAGCAGCTGCAGGGCAAGCCACGTGTACAAGAGATGATCATCGCAATAGTGGAGCATGTACAGCAGGGAACGCCATTGAGCATAGCCTTGGCGGCCTACCCGCAGATCTTTGACCCGTTGACGATTCAGATGGCGGCCGTTGGTGGTGATACTGGCAGCCTGGCACAGGCGCTCGGTGCGTTGTGTGATGATCTTGAAATGAAGCAGGATATACGCTCTCGTATGCGATCGGCAGCATTGTTGCCCGGCATTACTTTCCTATTTTTTATAACGATTGCAGCAGCCTTGGTGCTCCTTATTTTGCCCCGCTTTACCGCTATTTTTTCGATGCATGGGGCAGAGGTTCCCTGGGCTACCAAGCAGTTGCTGTTGTTGAGTGACGTTCTGCGCAGCTGGGTGTCAGTGGCTGTTGTGGCGACAACGATTGTGTGCGGGGTGCTGGTGCGTTGGTATAGCAAAAGTGTGCAGGGCAAACCGATTATTGATCGCCTTGTGATGCGCTTGCCGTTTATCGGGGCGATCATGCGTCGCTATGTGATGGGCAATGCATTGCGCTCGGTCAGTATGTTGGTTGGCAGTGGCATGCCTTTAGTGAAAGCCTTGCATGTTGTTGCAAGAAACAGCAGCAATAGTCAAGTGCGGCAGCAGTTTCTGTATGTTGAACAGCAGGTTGTTGCCGGGGCATCAATGAGCCAGGCTATGCAGCAGATACATGAAAGCATGTTCGATCCCGCTTTGATCGCCGCTATACGTCTGGCTGAAAGCTCGGCCGACCTAGCACCTGTGCTGGCACGCATCGCGGATATCTATTATGCGCAGGTGAAGAAGGATCTGCTATTGGTGACGACGCTGCTGAACCCGTGTTTGACCATTATCTTGGGGCTGATGATTACGGCACTTATCATGGCGGTGTATGTACCGATTTTCAGTATGTCCACTATTATTGGGCAGCAATAGTTGTTATTGACGCAAAGGAGCATTTCAAGTACCTTATAGCAAGGAGATTCCTTTATGGGCGCTCTTTATTTGATAGGCCGGGATGGCGGAATTGGTAGACGCACGGGACTCAAAATCCCGCGATGGTAACATTGTGTCGGTTCGAGTCCGACTCCCGGCACCAGTCATTTCATAGCATGGAACTGGATGTTCTATGTTGGCATAGTCCAACAGTATAAGAATATTTTCTGGGTTGCTTTGAGAAATGACTGGCAGGCCTGCATCTTTAGAGCACACCCCTGTCGCATATCTGCAAAAAATCCAATTCAAAAAACAGTTTTAATGTTGAAGGAGCCCAATCATGGAAGAGCATAAGCTACCATTTGTTCTGCTTGGTGCCATGGCGCTAGCGGCAGGCTTTTATTTTCTGAGGCCTTTTTATATCGTAGAGCCCGGTTTTACGGCAATTCATTTGCGTATGGGTAAAATCATCGCCGTGGAAAAAGAGGGCGGGATATACTTCAAGGCGCCCGTTATTGATTCGGTGGTAACGATGCCAAACGGTATCATCAAAGCGTCCATCGAGACAAGCGCATTGTCAAAAGACTTGCAGGCGATATCGATCGGTATCGATGTTAACTACAAATACACCGACGAAGCCGAGCTGTATAAAACGACACGCGGACGGGCTGAAGATATTATTCTGGTGCCATTCTGCCACGAAAGTATAAAAGCGGTTATTGCCTGTTACACAGCAGAAGATCTGATACAAAATAGACATGCAGCCAAAGAGCGCATTTATGTTGATTTGAAAGAGCGTTTGCGGCCACACTTTATCGATTTTATCGAAGTGAACTTTTCACATGCCGACTTTTCTGAAGATTTTATAAAAGCGGTTGAAAGCAAGCAGATTGCGTTGCAAGAATCGATGAAAGCGAAGAACCTTACCGATAAGGTCAAAGAAACGGCAATACAGACTAAGTTAACGGCGGATGCAGAAGCCTACTCTCAACAAGTAAAAAAACAGTCTGCAACCAAAGAGCTTGCTCAATTGAAAGCGATTGAAAAATGGGACGGTGTGTTGCCACGCGTGGTGACCGGGAGCGTTCCGTTCATTTCACTAGAGGAAGCTTCGAAATAGAGACAAATATCTCATTGGGGTCATCCCCGCGTAGGCGGGGATCCATGCGTGCATTACGATGTATTTGCTCTAGATGTTATTGATTTTCGATGAGAGATGCAAAACTCTAGATGCTTTTCTGTGATATAAATACTGGATCCCCGCCTTCCAGCCTTCACTTATCCACGCCTTCAGGCTTGGCAAGTTACGGCGGACAGGGCGCTGGGATGACCCGGAGAGAGCGCTTTGTGAAAATACGTAACTTTACGTAAGCTCTGAGCGAGTGGTTGTAACTATTGCCACTATAGGTATACTTCGGGTGTTTTTAGGCACTTAGGTAATGAAAGGCATTGAACATGCACAGTCAATCGGAAAATACGCACAATAAACAGCTACTGCAAGAAACAGGCACTCCTGCAGCCTCCGTTGCCGATACGCTTATAGCGGATCTTGTATCGGCCGAGCAGGTGCGTCAGCAGCAGAGCATGAGCTTTATTGCTTCAGAAAACCATACCTCGCAGCAGATCATGCGTATAACTGGTTCAGTGCTGACCAACAAGTATGCCGAAGGGTACCCTGGCAAGCGGTATTATGCTGGCTGTGCCGTTGTTGACGAGATTGAAACGGTTGCTATTGAGCGCTGCAAAAGACTCTTTGGTGCAGAGCATGCCAACGTGCAGCCTCATGCTGGCTGCCAAGCAAATTTTGCTGTATACCAAGCAGTGTTGAAGCCGGGCGACACGATTATGGGCATGAGTCTTGATGCGGGAGGACATTTGACCCATGGGCATGGTGTCAACGCCTCAGGCTCATTGTATAAAGCGGTACAATATGCCGTTGACCGTGATACGCAGCTGCTCGATTATGATGCAATTGAGCGTTTGGCACATGAGCATAAACCAAAATTGATTATAGCAGGCGCCTCTTCCTATTCACGTTTTATAGATTTTGAGCGCTTTGCCGTCATTGCTCGCAACGCAGGCGCGTTGCTGATGGCCGATATTGCGCACATAGCAGGTTTTGTTGCCACTGGGCTGCATTCGAGTCCGCTTGGCGTGGCAGATTTTGTGACCAGCACAACGCATAAAACATTACGTGGACCACGTGGTGGACTTATTATGTGTAAAGCACAGTACGCGCAGCATCTTGATCGGGCTATTATTCCTGGCACGCAAGGTGGTCCATTGTTGCATGCTATTGCTGCAAAAGCGGTCGCTTTTCATGAGGCGATGCAGCCTGATTTTACGGTATACCAACAACAGGTGCTGCTCAATGCTCGCACTATGGCCGCTACGTTTGCTGACCTTGGGTATGCAATCGTATCGGGTGGTACCGATAACCATATGTTTACACTCGATCTGCGTTCAAAAAATATCACCGGTCTGGTGGCGCAACAGGTGCTTGAAGCGATTGGTATTACCGTCAGCCGTAGTTGCATACCGTTTGATACGCAAAAGCCTTGGATTACGAGCGGGATACGCATCGGTACGCCAGCGATGACTACGCGTGGTATGACGTCAAATACGGCAATTGAGCTCGCTCATCTTATTGATGAAGCCTTGCGCCATGCTGATGATGCAGCCTTTTTGAAACGGCTTGCAGATCAAGTACAGCATGTAGCGCTTGCTCACCGATTACCGTAGAAAGCCTTTGAGGAAATCGAGGTTGAGCGGTTTAGGCTCCTTTTTTGGGTTGCTGGGGTTACTGTAGATTGGTGTATAGCCGGCAGATTGCAAAATCTCTTGCACGCGCGCAATGTGTGACCCGCCGGTTACTGCAATGATAGTGGCACACTCATCTGCGTCAAGAATGCTTTGAGCAAGCTTAAGATCGAGTAAGGCGCTATCAAAGATCAAAAGCCGTTTTAAGAGTTGCAAGCGATTATTGGTTAAGCAGCCTTGATGTACATAGTCGGCCATCGATCGCTTTGGTTCTTTCATCAAATTAAGTTCCTGCATATGTGGGTGAATCTTTTTCAAGATTCTTTCGCGGTAGGCTCTCAGCGCTGCACAACATTTTCTATATTTCACAATGTCGGCAATGGCTGTATTGATTTCATCGACAATGTCGCCAACCATGAGACCGCACGTTGAGGGGAAATCATGAATTTTTTTATGTGCATTGTTGAGTAGAGGTCCTAATGCCGCAACGCGGCAGTAACGATATTCAACGTTGTCCACTTGAAGACCTTTGCGAGAGCAGCTTTGAGCAAGTCCGCCTAAAATGCCCCCTCGTGAATTGATTTGAAATCGCCTATAGCCCCCATTGGCGCCAGTTTTTGTGCTACTTAAATCTTCAAGAATAATTTTTGAAGCTGTTTTGTCTTGTTTGTGGAGGAAATCTTTTACACAAAATAGTTGGGCAGCATTGGCGCTATTTTTTTTGTCATGAAAGTCACTGAGCCCAATAAAGCGTTGCTTTTTGCCAGAAGCAGGGTTGATGCGCTCAAGTACAATAACTTGGTAAATAAAGGTGTAGAGTGGCCGATTGCACAGCAGGGCACACAGGAGTAGGCAACCTATACTCTTTTTCATGACCTCTCCGAACTATCTTAAAGCAAGACCTTTTTGTAACGATCATCTCGTTATGGTGTCTTCTTTAAAATAATTCACATAGGCAATAATTAGCAATATGTTGCTTTGAAACAAGAAAAAAGAGCAGGTTGGTAGCTATTCAGATGAAAAATTTCCTGTTAAAAGATGGCATCAGCCTGGACAGCTGTAGTATCAACAGTGGCCAGGCTAGGTTTGTTACTGGAAAATAGAGCTATGCCGGATTATTCTTTGCCTTCAGTACTTTTCTCTGTTGATGGGGTTCTTGTGCCAACAAGTCTGCGCGTTTCGCCCATAAAGTGAAATAGGCCATATGAACCAGGGATTAGCGTTTCAGCGGTCGCTTGGGTAATAGTTGCATTTGCTTCTAAAAAGGCTTTGTGTCCTACGACGTTGTTGCCACATCTGTCGGTGTAACGGACGCCCATAGGGGTAAGTAGGTCTTTAAGTTTGAGAGCTGCTGCTTTGGTAAGTAATTTCGCTTTTTCTTCGCTGTATGTTGTTTTTGTCATAGAGGTTATAAGCGCATCATGAGCACTTCTATACTCGTTTGAGTTTTTGGTGTGCTGAACAAGGACTGCAATGTTTTTTGCGGTTGTAGAGTCAAAGCCAAAGTTGGGTTCTTTGAAAGCGGCTAAGCGTTTTTCTTCTGTGCGGTATGTTGCCAGAGCTTGGTTTTTGTCAGCATGTTCTAAATCTTTACCTGCTTCGACCATTTGGCTGATGCCCACTTTATAGGCTGCTAGATCTTGCTGATCAAGTAGGATGGCGGCAGCGTTTGCTGAAACAATGCAGGCAACGAGCGTTGCTTTGCGTAACAATGACATACTATCTCTCCTGTGATTAAAGTAATATTAGGCCGACGGCCGAAATATAGTTCTGATCATAGAGATAGTCAACGCTGAGTTTTTTGCCTGCACATCATCACCATAATCTTTTTTTTGCGAATGCATGGCCAGATCCTATTTTAACATATCTCTCAAAATCTATAGCCGTTTGTTCCACAGAAAATGCTACATAGGTAATAATTGCCCAAGGCCTGTCTTTTTGGGTGTGGGGTGATCCACCAGAATTATGTCGAACTAATCGTTCTTCAAGATTATTGGTATAACCGACATATGTTGCCGCTGGATTTTTAATGGATCTCAAAAAATATACATAGTACATAATTTATCTTAAGAAGCCCTACTTCGCCAACCCTATTACGCTAAAGCTTCAAAGGGTAAGGCTACGAAGGGCATACTTCGCTTTTTCTTATAAAGGTTGATTTAATTGTTAAGCCAATCCGGTTAAGAGACTGGCCTGCCATACGAAGCTTTACGCGAAGTATGGTGGAGGCGACGGGAATCGAACCCGTGTCCGCATTATCTCAAATTACTGGTACTCCATGCACAGTCTTTGCTAGTTCCTGACAACGGCTTCAAAGACAACGCATCGCTATCAGATCGGTTTTGTGATACTAACCACGTTACAGAACCAAAAAACCTTATGTGGCAGTCCCATTTGGGTAATACGAGTTACAGCAACTAATAGGCACGTCACTGTAACAAGCAATCAAACTAGAACTAGCTAGATTTAAGCGAAAGCCACCATTGAAGATGAGTTTGCTGAGAATCCAGAAGCTACTAAGTTTGAAATTGCATCTCTTGTAGAGTTTGCATTTACTGTTTTAACCAATTCTTTAACGAGCACTCAGTCAACGCTCGGCATGCCCCTATAACTCTCAACAACACGTCGAAACCATGTACGCCCCCAAAAATTTCAAAGTTTTGGACTTGATGAGTGTTAGGTCTCCCCAGGGGAGTCTCATCAGTAGTCATACTGTAAGAATACCATGCTCTACCGGTATTGCATAGAGCTTGGGCCGTTAGTACTTATAAACACCCTTGATCTCGCGCCTTGTCTCGCGGTCAATATCGCGATCCTTGATTGCCTGCTTTTTGCCAGCCGCTTTTTTAGCCTTACAGACGCCCAGCTCAACCTTGACCAGATTCTTGTCGTTGAAATAAAGCTTCAGAGGGACCATAGTGATACCCTTTTGGGCAATATCGCCAACAATACGATTTAATTCACGTTTTTTCAGCAAAAGCTTACGTGAACGTTCAGCTTGGTCATCACGCTTGCTGTACGCCTGTTGGTAAGGGCTGATTTTACAATTTATGAGAAACAGCTCGCCTTGCTTGATGGTCGCAAAGGCAGCGATAAGAGAT
Source organism: uncultured Pseudomonadota bacterium (assembly GCA_964533545.1). GTDB lineage: Bacteria > Babelota > Babeliae > Babelales > Vermiphilaceae > JAFEAZ01. The sequence continues at coordinate 19,894 of CAZHJT010000003.1, forward strand.
ACTTGGCCGGCGCGCAAAGATTTTACCTCATCGCCAGTGAGCACGATGCCTGCTTCTAGCTTGTCGAGAATCTCGTATTCGAAAAATGCTTTTTTGTTCTGCGCAATAACTTTCATGTTTCTATAGATCCTTTTGTTCTTGTTCTCGAATAAACTTTTCAAAGAGAGACTTTACCAGGGGGTAGAGTAGGCAGGCAACGCATAGACCCACTATATTACCGCCAACAATGAAAGACCAAATCGAAATATTTGATGCGCCCAGTAAGCTTGCCACTCGGGTAGTTATTGGCTCTATAAAGCTAGGGTTGCAGGCAGCCGTATCGATGCCACCGAGCCTGCAGAGGAGAAATTGACCGGCATGGTAATCGAGAGCGTAGATGGGCAGCATAGTCCATGGATTGTTGATAAGCCATGCAGCAGCAAATACCGCTGCGCATTCAAGCCCTAGAAGCCATGACAAGGTAAATATCATAACCGTATGCAGCCCTACAAAAGGGGAGAAGGCTATAAAGGTGCCTATGCAGAATGAACGGGCCAGTTTTTTTGGCGATTTACCTGGTTGCACCAACCGCGAAAGGTTGTTTTTTAAGCGCTGTTTTATCATATATTTCCCTAGCAGGATCCCTTTACCTTTTGGCTTGTTTTTCGGTTTTGAA
>CAZHJT010000003.1:20558-22945 GCA_964533545.1 uncultured Pseudomonadota bacterium
CTATCATAAGATACTATACGCGCTATAGGCGTAGTTTTTGATACCGGAAGGGTCCCAATGAACAAGCATTATTTCTTTATAGTATACACTATCGGTTGCCTTTTGGCCTATTGCTCTAATTACTCAGGCGATAATAAGGTACTATTCTCCGGTTCGATACAGTTTCCCCATACCCTCAAAAAGGTTCCCGCTGTTCGCGTCTATTGGGCAGGGCATACGATTGCCTGTGAAACGAATAAAAATAGCAAGACCATCAATTTTAATATCCCCGGCCTGCGACAACAGCGAGGGATCTACCTGGTCATAGCCCAAGATATTCGTTTTAAAATGGTCAATAATGTGATTGTGTATCTGTATCTTGATAGAAAGAGCCCCTATAAATTCTACGGTCTCGAGTTGGTTCCCCATTGTGATGAGGCTACAAAAAAAACAAAGCTACTCTGGCGTGCTGCAGAGCTTGCGTTGCTGTGTGACAATGCTGGCAATTTTCGTTTGCCCGATGAAGCTATCGTTGTCTATTATCCGCCAAAGTTTATAGCAGGGCTTGAAGGTGGCAGTGCGTTGCAATTGCCTACTATCAAGGTTGACCCTACCATTATCTCGACGCTTGGTGAGCCATCACTGCAAGATGCTTCAGATACGGTACTGTGTGCAGCACTCAGTATGGATGCCATACATCGAGAGCTCGATAAAGAGATTCGTCCTGCACAAGATCAAAAAACAATTATAACCATTACTACGTAGTTTAAGGATAGATCATCAAAGTTCTTGGTATTGAAAGTTCATGTGACGAAACAGCGGTGGCGATTTATGATACCACGCTTGGTATGCAGGCAAATGTTCTTTTCTCTCAAACTGCTATCCACCAAGCCTATGGTGGGGTTGTGCCTGAGCTTGCCTCTCGGTACCATCTAGAAAAAATACAGGGCGTATTCAACGATGCTCTTGCCAAAGCTCAAGTAACACTTGACGATATTGATGTCATTGGCATAACCAATAGACCTGGGTTACCCGGTGCGCTCTTGGTGGGCGTCTGTTTTGGCAAAACTATTGCTTGGGCAAGAAATAAACGCATAATCGGCATCGATCACCTAGAAGGGCATGCTTTTTCTGCCAATATCGACAACAACATTCCTTTTCCCTTTCTCTGCATCACCGCTTCTGGTGGGCATACGTCGCTCTATCTGGTGCATGATTTTGGTGTGTACGAGACTATCGGTTCAACCCTTGACGATGCGGCAGGTGAAGCGTTTGATAAAATAGCCAAGCTCGTCAATCTCGGTTATCCCGGCGGGCCTGTTGTTGAAAAATTGGCCGCGTCACAAGAATTTGTCGATTTTTTTAAGTACCCGAGGACGCATGGCCAAACCTTAGACTTTAGCTTTTCTGGGTTAAAAACGGCAGTGCTCTATGACCTGGTCAAACGGGGCGCGTATGATATGGCCACTAAAACCTATCTGGGCAATGAGGACCCTGACCTCAAGGCAAAGATTGCCAGCTCGCTCTTGGTATGTATCAAGGATATCTTCGAACAGAAATTGGCCCTAGCGCTTAAAAAATATCCTCAGGCGCGCGCAATTAGTTTTGTTGGCGGTGTGAGCTGCAACAAGTATCTTCGTAAAGCTCTGGGCGAATTTAGCGCCCGCAGAGGTATACAGTTCTTTGTGCCAGCCCCTCAGTATTGTACCGACAATGCGGGGATGATCGCCTATGTGACCCACTACAAGGCTCAGCAAGGGCTGTTTGACGATATTGACCTTGATCTGGTGCGATAAAAATTTACACGGCCGCCTTTGTTCGCTCTGACAACGAGTAGCTATAGCAACCTTCGATTAGGAAGACGCACTAACTTCTCGGGTCATTCCTTCCGTCGTCGCCAAAGGCTATGCCGGACAAGGCGCAAGGAGCCTGCCCGTCGCAGTTTGCCGAGCCCGTAGGCCCGGATAAACGTAGTCGGGGAATCCATGCTGTTGTGTTATTCCGTACTTACTCTTTTTTCTGTTCAACAGCTTCGGGAGAGCTTGCGGAACAATCTCTAATACAATCAGCGTGTTCCGTTCTGTCCCAGTACCGAGCAACAGCTTCAGCTGTTTGATTTTTGAGATTTTTTTGAGTTTTACTAGCGCCGCATTTAATTAAATGTTCAATCAATTCTTGTGAACAGTTGGCAGCGGCAATATGCAATGCTGTATCGCCCTGACCATTGGGAACATTAATCAATGTTTTATCGTATTCAAGTAACAGATTGACGAAATTAATTTTTTGGTAGTGTATCGCATTGTGAAATGGATTTTCAGCCATAAGATCCATTGCTCGAGGATCGGCACGCTGTACTAGCAAGATCGTGGCAATGTTGGTAGCACCTCGTTTTGCAGCAAGATGTAAAG
>CAZHJT010000003.1:22955-53296 GCA_964533545.1 uncultured Pseudomonadota bacterium
AAAGCAGTCTCATAGCCTCTGTTGCTAGCGCAAACATTTGCTCCTTGCTCAATCAACCATATAGCTTTTGCATGATCATCTGAAGTGCTTTCGCATAATTGAAACAATTTTTCCTGAGGAGAAAGCTCTTTTTGGTTATCCATTGCATGCAGTTGGCATGTGACTATAGAAAGTAGGGCGATAAGGTATAAACTTTTTTGCATGTGAATGTTCTTTCTGTTGCAAAAGGAAGCTCTGGTTTTTACGGCCAAAGCTTCCTTTTATTGATTCAAATAAACGCTGCTGCTAACTGCCTGTAGTACCACTACCCGCTTTTTTTGCCACCGTCATAGAATCGATGAACTCGCGATTTGTTTTAGTCTTCTTCATCTTCTCAATCAAGAACTCCATGCCTTCGACAGTGTTCATGGTTGATAAGAATTTTTGGAGTACCCAAACTTTCTTCAAGTCTTCTTCAGATTGCAACAGATCGTCACGACGTGTACCAGAAACGCTGAGATCAAACGCAGGGTAGGTACGACGGTTTGCAAGTTTACGTGTCATATGCATTTCCATATTACCCGTACCCTTAAACTCTTCGTAAATAACCTCATCCATACGTGATCCGGTATCGACTAACGCAGATGCTATGATGGTTAATGAGCCACCTTCTTCAGTGTTTCGAGCTGCACCGAAAAAGCGCTTTGGTCGTTGTAATGCATTGGCATCAATACCACCAGTCAACACTTTACCAGAAGCTGGAGCGGTGGTGTTGTAAGCACGCGCAAGACGCGTTAATGAGTCGAGCAGGATAACAACATCTTTGCCCGATTCAACAAGCCGTTTTGCTTTTTCAAGTACAATCTCTGCAACCTGTACGTGACGTTCTGGCGATTCATCAAACGTTGAGCTGATAACTTCTGCCAACGGTCCGCGTACAGAACGCTTCATGTCAGCAACTTCTTCAGGACGCTCATCAATCAGAAGAACGATGAGATACACTTCAGGGTAGTTGCTCGTGAATGCGCACGCAATCTCTTTCAAAAGTACGGTTTTACCAACCTTTGGTGGAGCTACAATCAGACCACGTTGACCTTTACCGATAGGGGAAAAGATATCAAGAATTCGTGGAGAGATAGCATGCGGCGTGGTTTCGAGCACAAATTTTTTATTAGGGTGCAACGGTGACAAACGGTCAAAATCAAGACGATCGCCATACGCAGTAGGGTCTTGCAGGTTAACCTTATCAACCTTGAGCAAAGCAAAATATTTCTCGCCATCTTTTGGCTTGCGAATCACACCAGAGACCGTGTCACCCGTCTTTAGATTAAAGCGTCTAATCTGTGAAGGAGAGACATATACATCGTCTGGACCTGAAATATAGTCGAACCGTGCAGAGCGTAAAAAACCAAATCCATCAGGTAGACGTTCCAATACGCCTTCAACGTGAACTTCAAGGTCTGGATTAGCTTCTCCATGCAAAATACGCTCAATAAGCTTATCACGCGACATTAATGCAGCGCCAATAATTCCCAAGCGCTTAGAATATTGAAACAGCTCTTGCATGTTCAGTTCTTCAAGCGGTGGACGTTGGCGAGCTGGTGGTTGTTGAGCTGCTTGCCCTTCGTGCCCTTGGCGAGGTTGAGACTGAGGAGCGGCTGGAGCAGGCTGTTGTTGAGCTGCTTGCGGCGCAGCTTGCGGTTGCCGCGCATCGGCATGTTGTTGCCGTGGTTCACGGAATCGTTGGTCGCGCGGTTCAGTCATGCGGCTACGTGGCTGACGCCCAGGGCTTTTTGGTGCCACTACAGGGGTGGCAGGAGCTGCAGCATCAGGAATAACGCATGAAGTTGATTGTACGTGTACCGATTCTAACGAATGCTGACTGCCAGCAGGCTCTGAAGGAGCTTCTTCGCTGTGATGATTTTTTTCAACAAGCTCATCCACGTCAGGTATAATAATTGTTGCAGTAGAAGGCTTTGCCTGCGCAGGCGCAGTTTGTTCCTGTTGATCCATGAGATCTTTTTCTTTTTTGTCATGAACTGACATCTATTTATTCCTCCAAAAGGGGGCATTACCACGATGGGCGATGCTCTGAGATGGCGCACCCCAAACGATTTGGGTTACGCATGAAAATTAGTTTGTAATCCACATTGATTTCGAATTGCACAGCGATTTTTAGTTCATGAGCTTAGCGTGCCCACTAAGCTCATGGAATATATCTTGAAGAGGGAGAGAGAAAATCTATTAAGCTTTTTCCTGCTTATAGAATAATAGCATAACAGGGCTTGCTATGAAAATGGAAGAATAAGTACCAAAAATAATACCTATTAACAAAACGACAGAGAAATCTCTCAAAGCTTCTCCGCCAAAAATAACCATAGAAGCAACGGTCAACAAGGTCGTAAAGCTTGTTAGCAATGTACGCGTTAAGGTCTGATTAATACTCAAGTTAATCACCTGAGCAGCGGGCAATTGGGGCATTTTCTTCAAATTAGTACGAATGCGGGAAAAAATCACAATCGTATCGTTAATCGAATACCCTAAAACTGCCAAAATAGCGCCAATAACCGTAATCGATATATCACGATCAAAAAGCAAGAAGAAGGTCAACATGATGATCGCATCATGTATTAACGCAACCACAGCGCCAACCGCGTATGAAAAAGACCAGAAGGTGACTGCGATATATAACAAGAGTGCTATCAAGGCAAACAGAATAGCATAGATAGACTTAGTACGCAGCTCCGCTCCCACACCAGGGCCAACCGCTTCTGTCGACAGAATGGTTGCTTGCGTGCCTGGCACTGCTTCCATAATTGCTTGCTGTATAAGAACCCCAAGCCCTTGCGCGTCATTTTCAAAAGCCTTCACACGCACCAATAATTCATTGTTCGGGAACTCACGCGTCATGATACCAGCCCACCCCTTTGCTTCAAGGGCCTTTTTTACTTCGCTAGAGCTTATTGCATGGTCGAACTTAAGCAGCACCTGAGTACCACCGGTAAAGTCGACGCTGTACATAAACGCAGAACCCCTCGTTTGAGAGCGATACAGAGCAAGTCCAGCAGAACCAGCAAAAACAAGAGCTGTAAAGAACAGTACAATCCGACTGTACTTAAGAAAGTCTATTGTCCGCGCTGACTGAGTTGTAAAAACCTTCATTGAGCTCCCCGGAACATCATATAAAATGAATTCTGGAATATAAATGATTTTGGCTACTTTATTACTACGCTTTTTTTAAAATAAGAGGATAGGCGCATTACCGCTACCAGCGCTCTTTAGAGTGCTGAAATAACCGATACGAACGTACGTCCTTTGTATCCTTTGTGGAATTTGATAACACCGCTGCCAATAGCAAAGAGCGTGTCATCGCTACCTTTACCTACTTGGCGGCCAGGGTGAACCCTAGTTCCACGTTGGCGAACGATAATTTCACCGCCGTTAACTACCTGTCCATCAAAGAGTTTAACGCCTAATCGCTTACTATGACTTTCTCGGCCATTCGAGGTCGAACCGCCGGATTTACTAGTTGCCATCGTAATTTCCTATTAATCTGTGAATAATATGTTGTTGTACCATCTGCATCAAGATTTGATGCTTTTTTACCGAGCTCTTTTTTTAAGAGCTCTTTTAGTGTAGACAGATTCGATCCCTTTGGCAACTATGCCAGAACAGAAAATTTTAAGAGCTATGCGTACCCAAGGGATACCCCTATAGCGTAAAGGGTGTGTATTGGTATACTGAACCTGAAGTAGCCTGAAGTAGATAGATATGCTTTTTATGTGAAAAGCGAGTAATCTTAATCAGTAATAAAGGAAGAATGATGCAAAACCACCTAAAAATCTCCCTAGGATTAACGCTGTGCTTTTTGACATCCCATCCTTGTCAGGACACATGTGATACGAAAGAATTACCCTCAACCATAGGATCAGAATCAGCTATGCAATCACCTGTACAGAAAAAAGTTCTTAGCAATGGGCTGACCGTTTTAGTCCGCCGCGTTTCTACCGTTCCCAAGGTTTCACTACAGCTTTGGTACGATGTGGGAGCAAAAGATGAAAAATCGGGCGAAAAAGGGTTGGCGCATCTTATCGAGCATATGATCTTTAAGGGTACCGAAGGGGAAGGATCCCTCAATCTGTCCGAATCCGATATCAATACTGTTACCCATAAGCTTTCAGGTAGCTGTAATGCTTTTACCTGGTACGATTATACCGGGTACTTATTCAATCTGCCGGTGCATACCTGGCAGGAAGCGTTGCCCATTATGGCCGATTGCATGACCAACTGCGCCTTTAAAGAAGAGCACCTAAGCTCTGAGATGAAAGCGGTGATCCAAGAGCTGAAGATGCGTAATGACAAATATAGTCTTTGTGCAGCAGAAGCCTTGATGACCTCGATTTATGCTGATCACCCGTACCATTACCCAGTGATTGGCTATAAACAGGATCTATGGAATGCGCATGCAGATATGCTGCGTGATTTTTACCGTAAACATTATTGCCCTAACAACGCTACGCTCGTTATTGTTGGCGATGTTGATGTCAACCAGGCGTTTAAACTGGTTGAGGACTATTTTGGCTCAATTCCAGTAAACCCAGACTATGCGCCAGAAACATTTAACGTTAGTCATGATATTGTCTCAAAATCGGTAACGCTTTACCGTGACGTACAACAACCGACCGTTATGCTTGCTTTTGTGGTGCCTGGTGCTACACAAAAAGTAAGTAATGCTTTGGAAGTCGCAGCATTGGCATTGGGTTCTGGCAAAGGATCGCGCCTGTATAAAAAGATTGTTGATGATCTACAACTTGCCACATCACTTGAGGTTTCTACGTGGGATCTGTTTGATAGCGGGTTATTCATGGTTGCTTTTGAACCAAAGCGTCTTGAAGATGTCGACACCATAGCTCAGCAGGTCATAGCAGAAATCAATGATATTGTTAAAAATGGGTTGTCTCCCTTGGAGTTGACGCGTGCAGCTAAAAAAGTACGCATGAACCATTATAGTCTGCTTGAAAGCACCGAGAGCCAAGCGTATGAAATAGGCAAAGCGTTTTTGGCGACTGGTGACGAAAATTATGTCTTTACTTCTGTTGAAGAGCCGCTTGATGAACTACACGCAAAATTACGTGAGATCTTTAAAAAATATTGCCGCCCATCGGTGATGCATCGCGCGATGGTGCTCCCATTGGACAGCAAAGATAAGCCGTATTGGTCAGCATTGCAAAAGGAGTCTGATGCGCAGGACAACCGCATTTTGTCAGCACGCATTCGTACAGAGCCGGTCGAGCCGCCGGTCTACGCCAACAGCATAAAGCCAGGCAAACCAGGAGTTTTCGATTACCCTAAGCCAACGATTAGCCTATTGAAGAATGGCATTAAGGTGCTCAGTTACAACAATCCGACAACTGCCAAAATAGATTTAACGCTTGAACTCAAAGCAAAATCTTTTTATGAGCCAGAAGATCAGCAAGGTATTTATAATTTTGTCGCAAGCCTGCTGACAGAAGGAACCGAAAAGCATACCGCTGCGCAATTGGCGCAGGAGCTTGAGTCTCGTGGTATGTCATTGCATGTGAGCCCTGGCAGTATCAGCATGAGCATGTTGAGTGATGATTTACCAAAAGGGTTAGAGCTTTTAATGGAGGTGCTTACCAAGGCAACCTTTGTGCCAAGTGAGATCGAAAAGGTACGCGAGCAGATCTTAACCGACATCAAGAATTTTTGGGATAGCCCGTCTTCTTGTTCGGGGCAGATCATTCGTCAGTCTATTTATAAGGATCACCCGTACAGTAAAAATGGCATCGGTGTTGCAGAGGTGATAGCATCGCTGACACGTGAGCAGTTGATGGATTTTTATAAAAACTATATATCACCCGATGGTGCAAAGCTGGCAATAGTTGGTGATATTGCACACCACAACTTAGAGGCTCTACTTAATAAGACGATCGGTTCATGGAAAGGGCCTAAGGTTGAGACGCTCAACTTCCCTGCGGTCAAAGAGTGCGCAGCGGCAGAGGTTGTTCATCCAATGGAGCGTGATCAGGTGATGTTATGCTTTGCGCGTCCTTCAATAGACCGAAAGCATCCTGACTTTGATAAGTTGAGCATTTTTGATCAAATCTTAGGTGGCGGTGTGTTGAATTCAATGAGTTCTCGCCTTTTTGAATTGCGTGAGCAATCAGGTCTCTTTTACTCGATTAATGGCACAACGGTAGCTAATGCCAATGAGCAGCCTGGTATGTTGCTTGTAAAAACATTGGTATCGCTCGATCGCCTTGCAGAGGCTGAAAAGCGCATTAAAGAAACGGTGCGTACCGCTGCAGACACTATAACTCCTGATGAGCTTGCTGAAGCGAAAAATGCGATCTCCAACTCATTGGTGCTTAATTTTGAGTCAAATGAGGGAATAGCAAACGCATTTCTTTTTGTTGATCGTTATGGCTTCCCGCTCGATTATTTCGACACACGGGCTAAGCGGCTTGAAGGGATCACGATTGCGGATGTGCAGGCTGCGGTGCAACCTCTTTTACGCGCTAAAGATCTTATGGTCTTTAAGATTGGGCGTGTGCAGCCGTGTGAACCGACACAAGATAACATCGATTTAAAGCAAGACATCAACTAGAACTTATTTACAGCAAGCACTAGAGAACAGAAAAAATCCCGGGTCATCCCCGCCTTGAGCGGGGATCCATCTTACATTTGTTCAAAGACTGTCGTTTTGTTGGGTGCCGCTGTCCGGTCAAGGATTTATTGTTCGATCCTATTCCTGAATCTTCTCTACCCCAAAACCACCACCATTCTCTTTATACTTTTCGTCCTGTACCAGGCGGAAGTTCCCCTTAGTCCATGGCGCTGCTTGTTTGTAGGGCACAGCAGTCACACTCCACGTATTATCTTTTTTGACGTCAACCACTGCAGACATCTGCGTTAATACGCATTCATCCAGCCCAAGGTTTTTTACTTCACCAGGTTCTACCAAAACATCGGACCCACGATCTCTGCGGTCGCTACAGCTGCTGGTCAAGAAATTGACCGATATTTTGGCAGGGAAATCAGTGTCGTTCGTGATATCTGGCAAAGGGTAGCTGTTAATAACGGTCAAAAAAAATAAAGCGAGGATAGCTATATTTCTTTTCATACATTGTCCTTTTTCTGAGCGAAGGGCAACAGGTTTTTAAATCTGCTGCCCTTTTTTTCTAACTTGAGATGACTTGGCTATGGACGGATGACCTCAAAAGAACCGTTGTAATTCTGTATAAGTTTAAAAGTTCTGTATCCGGTGCCACTGCTAGTATATGCTTTTGCTGTTACTGGTGCAGCCGATTGTCCTTTTGTGTATATGTTTGCCGATATTTCCGTGACTAAGCACCACCCCGCAGATACAGTTGCTGTTTGACCGGGCCAAACTTCTATGTTTTTATTAGGAGAGCAGGCTCCATAGCTAACTGAAAACTGAGCAGGGTACTTTGTTGCATTCGTAAAGTTGAGATCGTTACTCAATGCTGCGTTAACCATAAAAAAGCTAAAAATCGCTGCGCTTATAACTATATTTTTGTTCATCATTATTCCTTTATCTCTTAGTTGGGGCGAATTACAGAGAAAGTTTCATAATTGCCATTATATTCACTAACAATCTTAAAGGTTCTATACCCTGTACCACTGCTCGTATAAGGTCTTGCAGTTGCTGGCATAGCTCTCCCTGGCACAAAGACCGATGCTGCTATTTGGTTAATTAAACAGGCTCCTACCTCGTTACGGTATGTTTTCCCTGGGGCTATATCCACATCGCGATCTGTAGAGCAGAAGATCCCATTATAATAAATAGTTGCTTTAACGGGGTATTGCGTTTCATTGGTCAGGGTTACCTGGTTAGCATACGAAGAGCCAATGAACAATAGAGTTATTATTCCAGCAAGTTTTAAAACATTTTTATTCATAATTTCCTCTTGGGTATTACCTTTTTTACTCTAAACAAACAATTTTTATCTTAAGTTCATACTATCTTTTTGGGAGCTCAAAAATCAATACTTTTTATTCAGATTGAAAATAGCAACCAAGAAAAAGACAGGGGCGGCCAGGTTGGTGGACATTGCTTTTAAAGCGGTTTGCTTATCAAACGGGCTGGTATTTTGTATAGTGATACAGATCTTTTATTTCCAACGAACATGCTGCATAGAACAATGAATCTAACTGAATCTCAAACATCTCAGACCGTCGAGTTTAAAGAGCAGATTTGGGCCTATTATAGGGCCAATGGGCGAGCTTTTGCCTGGCGACACGTAGAAGACCCTTATCAGGTGGTGGTCTCTGAAATTATGCTTCAGCAGACGCAGACCTACCGTGTCGCGCCTAAATATGAAGCGTTTATTGCGTTATTCCCCACCTGGCACGCGTTGGCAGCGGCCTCAACGCACGATCTACTGTGCGCCTGGCAGGGGTTAGGGTACAACCGCCGGGCGTTGGCATTGCAGGCTATTGCAAAGCGCGTGGTGGCCGATTTTGATGGCAACCTGCCTGATGACCCTGAAATCTTGGTAGATTTTCCAGGCATAGGCAAGGCGACGGCAGGTTCTATTTGTGCCTTTGCTTTTAATAAACCGACCGTTTTTATTGAAACCAATATCCGTGCAGTATTTATACATTTTTTCTTCAAAGACAAAACAGAGATAAGGGATGATCAACTTATGCCCCTGGTTACTCATACTATTGATCACGATAACCCGCGCGAGTGGTACTATGCGCTGATGGACTATGGGGTTATGCTCAAAAAATCACAGCCAAACCCGAGCAGAAAAAGTAGCCACTACACCAAGCAGTCACGCTTTGAAGGTTCCGACAGGCAGATTCGAGGGGCTATTATTCGTGCACTGACGCAACACAAGAGTCTGACGCCGCAGGAACTGATAGATGTGACAGGTCGCGAGCCTGAGCGAGTTATGGTGCAAATAGATGCTTTACGCAAAGAAGGGTTTATTGAAGGAGACTCGGCGAATGTTCTTAGCTTGCGGCGAGTGTAAGAGTTTTCCCTCGCATTAACCTAATCATAAACAAAAAAAGAACTTTTATTGACAATAATATGCGATACTGTAGCCTTATTAACAGACAGTAAATTTATTTTTATTTCATTATGTCCGGAGTTTTTATATGAAACTAAAGTCTGCCGTTATTAATACGATCGCCTTGACCATGCTCGTGACTGCTAGCGCGGGATTTGCCGCTGATAAGGACAATGGAGAGCTTATTACCGTTCAAAAATTTCTATCTATTCCCGGAGCGAGTGCCATTTTAGCGCATGTTTTTACCCCAAATTTTTCATCTGATAAAATAACAAATGCGATTGGGTTGACCATTGCTAACGGTATGACTGTTTCAATATTGGCTTCGGAGTTTAAAAATAATCCAGTTTCAAGCGCAGATGTCGCATTATCCTGTGCGGTAGCAACGGCCATGTGGAGCATACCAACAATCTATGCAGCGTTGCAATCACGCGGTACTTCAGAAATCAAGCCAGAATCTGACAAAGATGAAACAGGTACAGATCTTAAAAAGTTTTTGAGTAAGACTCCAACAGCAGGCAAATAAATAGTTTTTGCTCAAGGTAAATAAAAAAAGGTCCTATCTTGCAAAGGTGGGCCTTTTTTTATTTGAGAGGGTCATCTGCCAAATCAGGTGCATCAATTGTCAATGCTGGTAATACTGCTACTATTATTGGTATACATCCCATTTTTTGCATAAAATTAGCCCTTTTTTCTGGTAAGGAAACAGTATGCAGCGCTATGAACGAACGGTTTCATGTGGCCGTGTCGGTGCCGAACATCTTGGAAAAAAAATAAATCTGTCCGGTTGGGTCAATAAGCGACGAGATCACGGTGGCCTTATTTTCATCGATTTACGTGATCGTTATGGCATCATGCAGCTGGTGTTTAACCCAGATTTTTCTCAGGCAGCACATGATCAAGCTCGTCAGTTACGCTCAGAGTTTGTAATTAGTGTGGTGGGTACCGTTGTTGAACGGTCTGAGGCCACGGTGAATACTGAATTGGCTACCGGACGTTTTGAACTTCAAGTTGAAACTATCACTATCTTGAACAAAGCAAAAGCGTTGCCTTTTACGCTTGATGAAGCGGTGAACGTTGAAGAAGAGTTACGTTTAAAATATCGATATATCGATTTGCGCAGACCTGAAATGCATGAAAAGTTCGTATTACGCAATAACGTTATTTTTGCGTTGCGTGAATTCATGCACAACGAGACATTCTATGATATTGAAACGCCGATATTAACTAAAAACAGCCCAGAAGGCGCACGTGAATTCTTAGTCCCTTCACGTTTGCATCATCGTAGTTTTTATGCGTTACCACAATCGCCACAGCTCTATAAACAGCTTTTAATGGCTGGTGGTATGGAGCGCTATTACCAAGTGGCACGCTGCTTTAGAGATGAAGATTTACGCTCTGATCGTCAGCCTGAATTCACACAGCTTGATATTGAAATGTCATTCATTAAAGAGGGTGACATTCAAGATATTATTGAGCGATTGATTGCTCATGTATGGAAAAAAGCGCTCAATGTTACCGTTCAAACACCATTTAGACGCATGACGTATGATGAGGCATTTGGTCTGTATGGATCGGATAAACCTGATTTGCGATTCGGTTTGCCTATCGTTGATATGACGACACTTTTTGCTCATACAGAACTAAGCTTTTTGCGTGCTATTTTAGACAAGCAAGGTAAAGTTGGTGCGCTTCATGTACGGCACGATTTTACCCGCTCAGAGCTTGATAGCTGGGTTAATAAGGCTCAAAAATTAGAAGCTAAAGGATTGCTGTGGATCCGAATGAAAGAGGATGGCAGCATCGATTCACCGGTTGCTAAATTCTTGCCTGAGGATTTTGTTGCACAATTGAAGCAGCTGGTGCCTGAATTTGGTATCGGCAGCACGCTCTTTATCGTTGCAGGCAAGCATACACAAGCGTGGACAGTATTAGGCCGCTTACGCTTAGAGCTTGGCGCGGCATTGAATCTGATCGATCCACAAGAGTTTAATTTCTTATGGGTTACCGATTTCCCCCTCTTTGAACAGGATGAAACAACCAAACAATGGAATGCAGTGCATCATCCATTTACCTCACCGCAAGAGGGCTGGGAAAAGCTTGAGCCATCACAGATGAAGGCGCGCGCCTATGACGTTGTTCTCAATGGCGTTGAGCTTGGTGGCGGTTCTATTCGTATTCATGATGCTCAGATCCAAGATAAGGTGTTCGACCTGTTAGGTTTGAGCAAAGAACAAGCACAAAATAAGTTCGGGTTCTTGCTTGAAGCGCAAGAGCTTGGTTTCCCGCCACATGGTGGCATAGCATTAGGCCTTGATAGGCTTATTATGCTTATGTGCCATGCTGCATCTATTCGAGAAGTAATAGCCTTTCCTAAGACGCAACGAGGGATTGACCCTTTAATGGCTGCACCAGCGGAAGTTCAAGCAGAACAAATACGTGAGTATGGGCTTCTTTTTGCGCCTCAAAAAAAGGATTAGTGCTAGCAACCATCTTGTCTGTATGATTTGTAAAAAAAGGATCATCTGCGCACAGTTGTTGATTGGACACTGTGCGCAGAGCACATAGCATAGCAAGAGTAGTAAAGGAGCTTCTATGAAAATTACCCACGTTCTTGGTCGTGAAATTTACGATTCTCGCGGCATGCCTACACTCGAATGTACCCTGATCTTAGAAGAAGGCGTTCAAGTAAGTGCGTCGGTCCCTTCAGGTCTTTCACGCAGCTCCTATGAAGCTCGTGAATTACGTGATGGTGGGCAGCGCCTTATGGGTGCAGGGGTGCTTAGGGCTATTGAGAATCTTGAACAGATTATAGGCCCTGAGCTGATAGGCAAAACCCCTGATCTTGTTTCCATGGATGTCAAAATGATTGAAATGGATGGCACGCCTAATAAGGCCTTTCTCGGCTCAAATACCATACTTGCTGCCAGCATGGCAATCTGCAAAGCGCAAGCCTACCTTAATGATATGGAAACATATGAGTTGATAGGGCATCTGTGCAATGCCGATACGGTAAGTCTGCCCTTTCCGATGTTTAACGTCATTAATGGTGGCAGGCATGCCAACAATAATTTAATGATACAAGAGTCTCTGATCGTCCCTACCGGAGCTGAAAACTTTTGCCATTCTTTTGAAATAGGGGTTACCGTTTTTCAGGAACTCAAAAAAATTCTTGCCAAGCTTGGCAAATCGACCAGTGTTGGTGACGAAGGTGGCTTTGCGCCACACTTTGATGATGATAGGCAGGCGTTGGATTGTATAATGAGTGCCATTGGCCATCTGGACGAATCGTTGCAAGATAGCGTTGTCATAGCAATCGATGTTGCAGCATCTCAACTGTATGATCGTGCAACCAAGAGCTAGCGTTGGCGCGGCAAATCTATCTCGACCCAAGAGCTCATAGGCATATATTCTGAGCTGCTTGATTCCTATCCTATCTATTCCATAGAAGATGGGATGAGTGAGCTTGATCCTGAAGGGTTCACCGCTCTGATGGGTAGACTTGGCGATTCTATTCAGATTGTTGGCGATGATCTTTTTGCAACCAATATTACGCGCATTGTTGAAGGTATTGAAAATAACCAAGCTAATGCGGTCGTTATAAAGCCGAATCAGATTGGCACTGTGAGTGAAACATTACAAGCGCTTGTATGGTGCAAAGAGAATGATGTAAACACGATCGTCTCTCATCGTTCTGGTGAGACCAACGACACTTTTATTGTAGATCTTGCCGTTGGGGCAAGCGCAGGGCAGATAAAGGCTGGTGGTTGTTCACGTGGTGAGCGCATGGCCAAATATAATGCCTTGTTACGGTTGGAAGATGAACTTGCCAACGCCTTAGACGACGACGCGCTGTAGGTCTGTCAGGAAAATATTATTAAATTTGCTAATCGGGTCATCCCTGCGCAGGCAGGGATCCATGCTGTGAAACTAATTCATTTTTGCTGATTCTTATGTGATATTAAACACATAAATGACCCTCTGCGTCATCCCCGAGCAATCGGGGATCCAGGCTAAATCTAATTCTCTGAACACAATCAGCATGTCTGTTCATGTGTGTATCTTAGCGGGGGCCGCTATAATTTTGTAAAGACAAACAGCATGGATCCCTGCCTGCGCAGGGATGACCCGGAGAAGTATATGAGCTTTTTATAAAGAGCTTAGCTTGTAGGGTAAGCAGCGTTGATATGGCTTAACGGATTATCCACATTTGCCAAGAGCTTTTTAAGCTCCGCTTCTCGATCAATCGTTTCTATGGGCTGCTTGGTAGCTGCCGATGCAACTACCTGCAGTCCATTTTCGTTATCTTTAAGCTCTTCCAGATCTTGATCGCCGTCAGTTTGGGCATCTGTGTTTGTACGGTCATTATTAATATCGGCTTGGTCAAGCAACACATCAAGCGGAGCTGAGGTAAGATCGTTCTTTTCAAAGCCATATTCTGCCAGCGTCGATTCTGTTACTTTAAATTCATCTTTCGAAAGAAAATCTTTGATCATTTTTGTATCATTATCAGCAGGCTTGAAGAAGAATCGGGTGATCGGGTCGCGCAATCCATCAAATAGTTCACCCTCTTCTGAATAGCGTTCGGCAATCTTCATATGGTCGATGGTATACTCGCCAACACCGCTGCGTAGCCGTGGTTCAACAATGGTAGGTGAAATAAAGACCGTTAGGTTTGTTTTTATATTGCGCGTGTTACGTTTTTTAAAGAACCAGCCGAGTATCGGAATTTTGCTTAAAATAGGTGTTTCATTTTGATCGGCTTGGGTGTCGACGCGTATAAGGCCACCGAGCGCCAACACTGCACCAGTGTGCACTTCGGCAATGGTCCCTATGTTACGCGTAACACGGGCGTTAGATGCGCCAGAAATAAATTCGGTGATATCAATAAAGACTTTCAAGCTTACGGTGTCGGCTGAGCTGATACGTGGGGTGATGGTAACCTTTAAGTTAGCATCTTGTAGCTCTTTTTTAATGATAGGAGCAACGGCACTGACCGCTTCACCTTGCAACAGCCGTTGTTCGCCGACCACAATTTCAGCCATTCTGTTGTTGGTAGCAACGACATGGGGATGAGAAAGAATTTTGCTATGCACAAAATTTTGCAATATTTGCATGATGCCCCATGTTTGCCCATTTGAGCTGTCGTTGAGCGAAATCAAGGTTGAGTTGTTGGCAGCAATCGCAGCAAAGTTAGTCACCGGAGCCCCTGCTGGCAGTGAGGGTTGAAGCAAAAGGTCGGTTGCTAAGGTTGAATTAGGTACGGTAATGGGCGTATTTAAAATAGGCGCTGGGGTGACGTGCACCGTTTGCAGGTTAACGCCATCATTTGGGAATGGTATTGCTGAAGGGTTGCGCAACGATGTACCCAAAAGGCGTGCATCGTCAGCCGTTAAATCAACAATCAGTACCTCAATAATAACGGTGCGCTGTGGTTTATCTAAATCTTCTATAAGCGGCTTAATGATTTTCCAGTCATCATTTTTTGCAGCAATGATCAGTTTGTTGCCGCCGGCATATTTAACGGCACCTGTAGGGTCGCCTCCGTCTGAACGTGCAGGCTTGTCCGTTTTGACAATAACACCTTCAAAAAAGCGTTCAATTCCTACCTGTTTCTGGTCCGAGCTTGATTGTGCAGTGCCCTGGTAGCGCGATGATTTGACGATATTTTCAAGCACTGGCGCAAATTCCGCAGCATCAAGATATTGTAGTTGATAGACATGCAAAATAGAGGTGCCAGACTCAGGCTGTGTATCGATATAGGTTTCAATAAATCTTTTAACCTTCTCAACCGCTTGCTCGCGGCCTAGTATGAATAACATATTAGTACGAGGTTCGGCAATAACGCGTACTTGGCGCGAAAAATAGCTAGCATCATCAACCACTCGTTTGTCACGTGACGCATACCGTTGCTGCTCGCGATCCGTTTTAAAAAGGTCCCCTTCAAGCAGCTGGGCGACTACATCAGCATTTACGTAATGGAGCTTGATCACTTCAAATTTTTCACGAAAGGTTGCTTGGTCTAAAGCTCCCAAAGCTTTCATGGCAGATTTGATAATATTTGCTTTGTCGATTATCAAAACACCATTCGTTTTGAGATCAGTTTTATAGATCCCGGTATCTGAGAGAAAACCGTTTAATATAGCATCAAGCTCACTGTTGGGATCTTCAGTTATTTTGATGTTCGAAAAATAGTATAAATAACGAATATGTTGATCTGTGTTAGGCAGCTGGTCTGCCGGTACATTTATATACAAAGGGACCGGTTCTTTTATTAACGTTTTGCTGTTGCGTACGATAGCATACATAGAGCCGCGTAAGACAATGCTGTATCCGGCTGCATCTAAAATAGTTTGCAACATATCCCAGGCAGCAGGCACCGTCAGCGGGGTATCTATCTGGAGGGTAACTTTTGAAGTTATAGCATCAGCGCCAGCGGGTAAAATAATATTGTTGCCGCGTGCTTTTGCTACCATAGCAATGATATCGACCAGAGGATCTTCTTTAAATGAGAAGGTCAATGTTTGCGCATCGGAGCTATTTTTTGGACGAGCAACGGGCATTATAGTGTCAGGCTGATCGGTATAATTGTCAGCATCATTGGTACCGTAACTTTGAAAAAAACAACTTGTTATAAGTGCCAGTACAACCAGATGGTTTTTGGTATAATTCATTGGCTTTGCCCGTTCATCCAGGTAGTGTGGTTCGTGGTTCAAGCGTTGCTACAGAAAGCATAACATCTATCGTTTGTGGTTGTCGCGATGAGCGCGTAATTTCAAGCTCTTTAGTGTATATGCGTTCATTCTGTTCAAGTTCGCGCAGCAGCTCAGACAGTTGTTTCATATTCATACCGCTTAGTATAATCTTGCGGGTACTTTCGCGGTAGCCATTTTCAAGATCAACTTGAGAATGTTCTCCTATTGTGGTTTTATCTGATAAATGCAATTTTTTGAGCACCATTTCAAGATAACCACTTATGGTAAAGCTTTCATCCTTTGCCAGCATAGCATCAACTTCTTGCCGTTGTTTTTTTACTCGTTCAGCTCTGGTGGCAATGATCTTTATTTTCTCTCGTTGTTCATTGATGTCGGCCAGTTGAGTAAGCCCTTGTTCAATGTATGAATGGCGGAGATAGAGCACCAAGATGATAAGAAGCACGAGTGCTCCGGCAAGACCGCCCATCAAGCGGTACAGCTGCTGCCGATCTAAACTAGTAACGTATGTTTGTATCGACTCTAACCAGTTCACGTTTAATTCCTTATTCAGCGTTAGCCAGCTTAATCTTCATAGCCTTAAAGGTTGGGTCTTCTTGGCGTTCAACCGCAATAAACAGTTTAGACTGTTGCAGCTCTTTTTGAAGAATTCTCAGTGCATCCCGATCTTTTACTTGAGCATCGAGCGTCATCATTCCATCGGCAATAGTAAGCTTGTTAATGGTAAAGCCGAGCCCTTTTTTATCTATTTTACTGGTCAATTCCAGCAGATATTTCAAAAATGAAGTGCGTGCTGGATTTGCAAAAGAAAACCATAATTTTTCTTCATTTTTGACGAGAGCCTCTTCCTCTTCAACCAGATCATCGAGGTTTGCTTGATCATTGAACTTTTCTGCAGAAAGTAGACCCGTTGAAACATCTTTAAGTTCAGAGCGAGCCTCAAGCTCTGAAGCTGCTATTTCCGTATATAATGAGCTGACTTGTACGATAGTTTCGGTAATAAGGGAACCAAATATGAGGCAAACTAAAATGCATGAGGTTAAGAACTGCTTTTTAAATGCAGACGCTTGCGCACTACTGGTAAACTCTTTTTTCAGCAGTGAACAATCGGCGCCAGGTGACAATGGCAATGCAGCACTTAAACTCATAACCATAGCACGTGATACACCCGTTTTTGACTCTATCTGTATACCACAATCATGTACCGCAAGATCTATATCCCAGAGTTCCGTCTGTTTTTTTAGCAATTTGGTCACCCAGGGAGCAACTCCTTTTAGATAGGAACCACCACCAAATAATAATAAGGTACAGGGGCGATCGACCGATTCCGTTTGCACGACAAATGATTGTATCGTGAAGGCAATCTCACGCCAAAAAAGTTCTAACGCCTGTGTTAATGCTTTGTGGTAGACAGGATCACCCTCTTTTTCAAGACCATAGCGAATAATCATCTCCATAACCTGATGCAAAGGTAATTGCGTCGTTTCACTAACGCTTTTTATAAGCTGCGCACTGCCTTTTGACAGTGAACGAATAAGGCGCAGCTTGCCATCAAGTACATAGAGCAGCGTTGTTGTATGAGACCCCATGTCAACCAAAACAACAGCGCCTGGCTGCGTGCTGTAACCTATCGATTTGGCATAAAAGCTATACAGAGAAAAGACATCTACACACATAACATCAGGAGCAATGGCTGCCGCTTGAAAGAGCTCCATCTGTTGAGCAATATGCTGTTTTTGTGTTGCGACCACCAAAATGTCTGAGCTTTTTTCGGTACTATTTTCAGCGGTAACAATAAAGTCGACAATCGCATCATCGCGCGAGAAAGGCAGAAGCGGTTCGACCTCAAAATCGATAGTCATGGCAATCTGTTGTCTGCCGATAAAGGGCAACCGTAACTCTTTAAAGAGTGCCGCCGAGCTAGCAAATGCGGTACGTATTTCGTAAGGGGCATCACATTGTTGGGCAACTTTTTTTAATGCATCGCCCACATTTTCAAGGTAGTCCACGCCATTATTGAGGTCGATCTTCTCGGTGATCGTTTTTTCAATGATAACGGATCGACCTTTCAGAAGAATTTGTGTCGCGGTGATATGCGTTTTGCCGATATCAAAACCCACAATACGCTTATTGAAAAAATAGTACCCCCCTAACTGCTCAGGGAAAAAGAGATCACGTATCATCTAACTCTCCCAGGTTGTGCCGATGGGGCCGTGGTTTGTACAGGAGCAGGGACCTGTTTCTGTTCAATTGCTTCAAGCAGGTTAGGAACTACCGGTTCATCAGTTGCTCGCATGCCACCAGTATCTATTTTTTTATCAACCCTCTTCTTTTTGCGTTTTTTCTTTCTATCCGCTTTGTTTTCTACCAATACTTTATTGCTGCGATCGAATAAGAAATTATCTATCGCATCTTCTGAGCTATTCTTTTTTTCATTAAAGAAGAAACGTTGCACTGGATCAAGCTGCTCGTACGGCTTCTTGATAAGGTCTCGATCTGCAATATAATCGTCCACACGTTTTTGCGTAAAGTCGGTCATGTGCGTTGAGCGTTCCGGTTTTATAATTCTTGATGAAATCAGAATCAAGAGGTTATCTTTGGTTTGCGTTTTGAGTTTATTTTTAAAGAGCCAACCAAGGATAGGAATATTAGCCAATAATGGCACTTTGCTGGTCGATTGGTTTATCGTATTTTTTACCAAACCACCAAGTGCTAGAACTTCTCGGTCAGCAACAATGGTCGTCGTTTTGATGCTTTTCTTGTTTTGTGTTGCGCTTGAAAGATCGAGTTGATTAGCGAATGAGTTTACATTAATAAGAAGATCGAGCACGATCATACCATCAGAGTTTATCTGAGGGGTAATGTCGACCGACAGTACCGCTTCATCGTTGGTAAATGAATCGATATTACCAGTAGCACCTGACACCGTACCAGAAACAACACGGCGCAATTCACCAATCGATACTTTTGCTGGCTGCTTGTTAGTTGCAACCAAGAAAGGATTGGCAACGATTTGCGCGTTCGTAATCGTTTGCAATACGTTAAAGATGCCCCATATACCAAATTTGTCAGCACCCAAGGTGACCAGCGTGTTGCCAGCAAATGCCCCAGTAGCAAGTGATATTAAGTTGCCCAAAAGACGATTGACCCCGGTGCCATCATTATTAGTGACTATACCAGAACCAAGCACGCTGGACATCTTCGAGCCGGATGTCTGGAATTTCACATTATCACCCAAGAGTCCGTTAACACCCGGTTGCGCACTTCGTAGCTGAGTACCTAAGTTTCTCGTGTCACCGAGGGTGATTGCAATGACCAATACGTCGATAGCGACCTGAGGCTGTGGTTCATCAAGTATTTCTATAATTTCGCGTGCTTTCATGTAATCTTCTTCATCACCGCGAATGATCAGCCTATTGGTGGCCAGTTCTGGTGTAAATGTCATGTTTCTCATGTATTTATCACCATCACGGATACCGCCAGCTTTGCCAGCTGCAGTATCTTTACCAAACTGTGTCAATTCGGTCATGATGCTGGCAATGGTGTTGGCATCGGCATATTTCAAGGTGTAGGTTCTCAGAGGTGAGTACGGTTTGCCGATATCGGTATCAACATAGGTGCTGATAAAGGTTTCTATTTTTGCGATAGCATCTTGTGCGCCCAACAGAATCAATGAGTTGGTGCGTGGTTCTGCAATAATACGTACATTGTCAGGGAAATATAATGAGGTCGGTTGTTTGCGTGCTGGAAACAGGCGCGTTGCTGCATTCTTGTCGTCAGCTTTAGTGAGCGTATCATAAAAGCTTTTCACATCAGCGGCATTAGCTCGTCTTAACTTGAGCACCGACATCGATTGCGGTAATGCAACACGGTCAAGCTCATTGATAATATTCATAAGACTTTTGATATTATACGCTTTGTCTGTTAAAACGAAGGCATTCATTTCTTGCAGTGGAATGAATGCAGATGCAGGACTGCGTAGTTCGTTAATCATAGGTTCAAGCGTTTTGACCGACAGATTTTGTACAAAATAAAGGTAACGAACGATCTGGTCGCTATCAGGCAGTGTGTCAGCCTTTACTCCTATAAATACCGGTATGGCCGCTTTGCGTGCAGCATCAATTCGTACAATGCGGAACGTAGAATGGTCTGCTTGTGGCACAAGTGCAAGCCCAGCCACATCTAAAAATGTTTGAAATAGTTGCCATGCCTGTTTTTTGGAGAGTGGTTTTTCGGTGCGGAAAGAGATTTTATTACCGGACACCGCTTTGCCATTTTGCGGTAATGGCGTAATGGCATCATCAGAGATGAACGTTACGTTGTATATTTCACCGACCTGTTTGACTAAATTTTGTAGGTCGGCATCCTCAAACTGAAATTCAACGACATCGAGCTCTGGTGAACCAGCGGAAGATTCAGTTACTATTTCTTCTTTGATAGCAAAATCTGGCCCTACATTGACCACTTGTTCAACCACTTTTTGGATTGGTCTTGTTGGGATTGTTTCCTTTATTTCTTCGCTCAGATCATCATAGTCATCATCTTCGCCATCGTTGAGCGTAACGGTTTGTGCAACTAAAGGGGTTGGTGGTGTTGGCACTGTTTCAACGATAGCTTCTGGAGTAGGAGTTTCGGCAGGAAGAGCTGTAGACGCCCTTTGTTGATTAATATCAGCATGCTCAGTGGGGAGGACATCGAGTCTTTGTTGCGACGATGTATCGGCGTCAGTAGCATCGGTGATGACCGCATCTGCTGCTTCAACCAAATAAGCAAGAGACTTGGTCCGACGCTTTGAACTAAGCCGCTTCATTGTTTCTGTCTGTTTTGTGCTGATCTCACGAACGCATGAAATTAGACAACATATGAGTATCAGGGAAATTTTCGTTTTTATAGTTTTCATGCATGCTACCCACCAAATTGTGAATGTACTGATTCTGACCCAGGGTCAGCTTGCATCATATGAGCACGGTCTCGACGACGAATCTCATCGATGGTTGGTGCAAATTCATGATGTTCTTTTAATATATTAATTTGCCGATCGGTCGGATGTTTTGATAACGCTTTCGTTGATGATTCACTCGCTATCTTCTGCCCAGTTTCGTCAGTTTTTCTAAACTCTTCAAGTTTATACTGTATCATATATTCCTGATTATCACGCATGAGCTTTACGTTGATACTCTCTCCTGGTGGCGTTGCAATCACTTCTTTGTACATTTCAAACCTGTTAGCCGTATCATCCATAGGCGTATCATTAATGGCTACGATAATATCTTTCGGTTGCAGGCCAAGCGCTGCAGCAAGAGACATATCAGGAGCACGTCCAACTCTCAAACCGATACTAATGCCATTATTATAGACGGTTGTAATATCAACTAAATCGATGAAGTCAGCCAAATTGAGTACGCGTTTTGCAAACTCGCGGGGACTAACCTGATAGACATAGGTATCTATTTTACGAATAACATCCTGCCAGCCTTCTGCAACGGTATAAGCAGGATCAAGCTTTGCATCATTTTCACGTAAATAGATAACCTCTTCTTGCCCGTTGGAGCGTAAGAAGACTACTTTGTTATTAAAGATTTTAAGCAGTTGTGCATCATCCATAAGATCACCAACATGGTAGGTGGTTTCTCGATTAGTCTTTTTATCAGCAATAATGGCACTGTTGCGTATTTGGTCATCGGCAATAATTATAATACCCTTGAGTGAAATAGACAGCGGCTCTAGAAACTGTGGTTTTGGCCACACGAGTGGTTGCGCGATTCTTGGTGTAGGTGGCGTTGGGAAATTGGGGATATCATTTGTTTGTTCTGGCATAGAGACTTCTTGAATATACGTACCAAAAAGATCATCTTCGTATATTTTACGAATATTAACTTCCGACACTTTTGCCCGCAAAGGCTTTGTGTACGGTATGGGCTCTATATCTTCTCGCTCAGGCAAAGCCTGTTGCGAAAAAATAATATATGTCAGCACAATAATTAAGAGAATAAGTAATGTGCTGTTAAGAATCCACAATGGGTGTCGCATTAAGTTTTCCTTCTTTGCAAATCAACTTAAACACGATACCCCTGCGAGTAAACTATTGTCAAGTCAAACATTCTTATTTTACATAAAAAAAGAGCGCTATAACACTATTTTCTTGCAGGCAGCTGTTCTTATGGTGATGGCACAGCATTTAAAATTGTTTCGATAATAGTATCAGGGCTAACTTCTTCTGCTTGTGCCTGATACGTTAAGGTGATTCTATGGCGCAACAGTGCTGGACAGATCGCCTTGACATCATCGGGTGTTACAAAATGGCGTCGTTTTAAAAAAGCGTACGCTTTGCACGCTTGATAGAGCGCTAGTGTTGCTCGGGGAGACACACCATAGCGGATAAATTTTTCTATGCGATTCAACCCAAACAATGATGGTTTTCGGGTAGCAAAGACGATATTAACAATATAGTTCACGATCTTATCATCAATATAGGTATCATTAACCAGTTGTTGTGCTAGCGCAATGTCATCTTTAGTCAGTACACATGAAAGATCTTCAATCCTATTCTTGCGGCGTACAATTTCACGTTCTTGCTCAATTGTTGGGTAGTCAACGAGCAGCTTAAACATGAATCTATCTACTTGCGCTTCTGGCAGGCGATACGTACCTTCTTGTTCGAGTGGATTTTGTGTGGCAAAAACTAAAAATGGTTCTTCAAGCTTAAAGGTATCGGATCCTATGGTAACTTGATGCTCTTGCATAGCTTCTAGTAATGCTGACTGCACCTTTGCTGGTGCACGGTTGATTTCATCAGCAAGAATGAGATTGGCAAAAATAGGACCTTTTTTTGTTTCAAAGTCCTGTGTTTTTTGGTTAAAAATCAGCGTGCCGATCAAATCTGATGGTAACAGGTCAGGGGTAAATTGAATACGACTAAAAGTCAGGCCTAATGCTCGGGTAACCGCTTTGATGATGGTGGTTTTTGCCACTCCGGGTACGCCTTCAAGGAGGATGTGCCCGTTGCTTAAGATTGCGATTGCGATTGAAGTAATAATCTCATCTTGACCAACCACGATCTTTGCAACTTCTGTTTGAAGCGATCGGAAACGATCACTTTCGTCACGAATTTTATGCAATGTCGATTCAGTATGTACCGTTGATTCAATCATAGAATTACCCTACTTATATGAGTATGATTTCTAGCTTTTCTATTGAAGCATACTAATTTGCTTATTGCGTACCTATAAATTATATCGCAAACTAATACGCGGTTTATACTAACAATTGTAGGTCCTTCTTACAAACTGTTTGTCGTGATTAACGTACGTGATGTGTTAATGGAGCATAAAATATGATTATTTCTGGCAGAGAGATACGCCGGCTACTAGGCAAAGATATTATTATCGATCCGTACAACCCATTGCAGGTTGGCCCTAATAGTTACAATCTTCGCTTGCATAATGAGCTGATGGTTTACAATGAGCCGGTGCTTGATATGAAAAAAGAGCATACCATGCGTTCTATTATTATACCGCCTGAAGGGCTCGTATTAGAACCAGGGGTTTTATATTTAGGAAGAACGGTCGAATTCACCGCGACTGAACGCCATGTGCCGATGCTTGAAGGTCGCTCTTCAAT
Source organism: uncultured Pseudomonadota bacterium (assembly GCA_964533545.1). Taxonomy (GTDB): domain Bacteria; phylum Babelota; class Babeliae; order Babelales; family Vermiphilaceae; genus JAFEAZ01. The sequence goes on from CAZHJT010000003.1 coordinate 46,330, forward strand.
CGGCAGACTTGGCATGTTTATTCATGTCACGGCAGGCTTTGGTGATGTCGGCTTTCGTGGATTTTGGACGCTTGAGATCTTTTCGATTCAACCGCTCAGAATCTATCCGAACGTTGAAATCTGTCAGATTTTTTATCACACCATCGAAGGTGCGTATGATCACTATGTGAGCAATAAATATCAGAATAATCGCGGCATTCAACCGAGTATGTTGTATAAAGATTTTACGCCATAAATGTTGCGCTGCATATATTTAAGGAGAATCTTATGGTGCGCATTTTTATGATTCTATTGGCGACGACAACAATGAGTATCTCGCTGGCTTGTGAGGAGATTCATCAGGCGAAGGTGGCTTTTGAAGAAGCGGAAAGAGCGTACAAGCTAAGAGTCTATGGAACAGAAAAGCTTGATGAAATATTGAAGAAAATCTACCCGCCAGCCAAAGCATCACCAGAACAGCTCTTAAGCTTGATCTCTTTTGATCAACAGAGCAGGGCCACAGAGCTGAAAAAAGAGTGATGAGGTCAATTGATCATAGATATTGAATTCTTGTAGAGCTCTATGGTAAAACAAAAAACGCTGTTGTGAGACTATTTTTTCAAAAAAAAAGGAGGGGAGGGATTGGCGACTACAAAGACTCGAACAATAATGGTACCGATGTTGATACTGTATTCTTGTAACCGTAGGTCATTGTATGGGACATAGTATGAAGCGTTTGTTGATGGTTCTTATACCCGCCGTTTTTCCTGGTCATAGTGTTGCACAGCCCCCTCAACCAGAAATGAAAAGCTGGAATCCTCGCGTATTAACAGAATTGAGACGAAAAACATTAAAATTGTTTAACGTCCAAAGGAGGCTTAAGCTGGAAGCCGGTTTTCATCAAGAGGAGATCAGGGGCAACTTGTCGAGAATAGATACGGTTCCTGGTGGCTCTACCTGCGAAGCTTTTTACTCGCTGAAGGACGGCGTTGAGAGATATGAGGTTTTTGTAACATCTAACACCTGCACGCCAACTTGCCCCGAGATGAGAAGGCTAGATGTTAACAAGTTCTCTGATGAATCAACTACTGAGCCTTCTTCTCCAAAAGGTGCTGCATGTACTCATCGGCCAGCAATTTATTATAGTGAGAGCAAAGAGGTATTTTCAGCTATTCGCCAGGCATGTGAAGATCAGGAAAGAAAGCAGTTTTCGCTCGCCGAAAGATAGAAAAACTCTATTTTTCTTTGGTATTGGCAACGTCTGCCTGAATTGGGCCATCTTCAAGACCACGAATAAATTGATAAATGTAGGGGTTTTTCGATTCCCAGATCGTTTTTGCATCTCCAAAAAATTTGATGATCCCTTCATGCAACAGCGCGACGTTGTCCGCATATTTAAAGATCTCTACATCATGAGATACCACTACCGAGGTTAGGTTGAGCCTCTTTTGCATGTCGAACATAAGTTCATGAATCACGCGTGTTGTTATCGGGTCAAGACCTGTGGTAGGTTCATCGTATAAGATAATCTTTGGGTTGGTGACGAGTGTACGAGCCAAGCCGACACGTTTGCGCATACCGCCTGATAACTCAGATGGATATTTGTACAAGGTGTCTAGTGAGAGATTAACCAGCTTTAATTTTTCTTGCACAATCGGCAGTACGCTCTCTTTGGCGGCACCTGCCTCAAGTAAGGTGATACCAATATTTTCATAGACGTTCAGAGAATCAAGCAGTGCAGCAAACTGAAAAACATAACCAAACTGTTTATAGTAGTTATCAAGTTTGTCTTCACTCAAATGGGTGATATCAACATCATCTATGAGCACTTGTCCTTCAGTTGGCTCAAGAAGGCCGATCATCTGTTTTAAGAGTACCGATTTACCTTCCCCAGATTTACCGATAATGACTGTCATCTGATGATCTGGAATGGTGAGATTGACACCATTCGTTATCCATTTATCACCAAACTTTTTTTTAAGATTTACTAGTTTTATCATAACGGTATTTCCTTATAGCTGTTCGAGCATTTTGGTGAGGAAATAGTTACTAATAAGGATCATAATCGAGCTGGTTACCACGCTTTGTGTTGTTGCAATACCAACGCCACGTGCACCCCCTGAAGTATAAAATCCTTTGTAGGTGCCAACCCATGTTAAAATAAGCCCGAAGAAGGTTGACTTGATAAGTCCTCCCCGTATGTCCGATAGCTCAACATAGGTTTTGATGCTGGTTACATAATCTTCTGGGCTGAGTGATAAGACATATACGCAGATGCAATAACCACCTACGATGCCACAAATCATCGAAAAAAGCGCCAAACAGGGTAGAATCAAAACGCCAGCCACAATGCGTGGCACCACAAGATATTGGAACGTATCAAGACGTAAGGTGCGCAATGCGTCTATCTGTTCAGTTATGCGCATGGTGCCGATCTCGGCAGCAATCGAAGATCCAGCACGTCCGGTAACCATGAGCCCTGTCAGTACAGGTCCAAGTTCGCGAATCATACCGAGAGCAACGATAGTACCAATCAGTTGCTCGCCACCGACGCGTTTAAAGCCAATATAGCTTTGCAGCGCCAATACCATGCCGGTGAAGGTTCCTGTTAAGATAACAATAATCAATGAGTCAACGCCAATCTGCTCCATCTGCACAAACCATTTGTGGAATTTTGGTCGTGTGTAGAAAAGGGTTTTGATCGCTCTTAAAAAAAAGAGTGCAAAAAGCCCGAGTCTATCACAAAGAGATATCGTAGCGATTCCAATGGCATCGATGATCGTAAGTATCACCAGGAGCTCCTTTTTTAGTCGCGGCCTTTTTAAGATTACTCTTGTGGCTCTTCTGCCGGTTCAGAAGGTTGCGCTAGAGGCATAGATGCCTGGGCTTGAGGCATGTTGCGTGCAATGTACCGTGACTCGCGTCCCTTATGCGTTTTCATGATCGAAAGGAATAATGAACCAAAAATAAAGATAGCACCAAGAATCCAGGTCGTTTTTTGGAAGATATCCTGGCCGCCTGAACCACCAAATAACATTTGCGCGCCGCCACCTAGGTTACCAAGCCCCATGCTGCTTTTGCCTTGCTGAATAAGGATAACGAGTACTAAGAGAGCTGATGCCAAGATAAAAAGAGTGAGTAAAAAACCGTATAACATAAACGTGTTACCTTCAAACTATGTAATAATGACAGATGATTTAACTACAGGATGATACTATTTTCTCAAATTTTTTAAAATCCAGACTTGCAGTTCCTACCAAAAGACCATCAACGCCAGGAATTTTTTTTATACCGCCGGCAGTTTCGGCAGTCACGCTTCCGCCATAGAGTAGGCGTACAGTATGCCCAGCAAACAGAGTAGCACATGTGGTCGAAAGCCATGCAAATACCTCAGCTAACTGACTCTTTTGAGCAACGTTGCCACTTCCAATAGCCCAGATTGGCTCATAGGCTATGCAGATGACGACTTGATCATGTGATGCCAGGGCTTGGGCAACAGCGGTCAATTGACGGGTCAAAGCCTGCAACGTATTACCTGCTTCACGTTCTTGCTCTGTTTCGCCTATGCAGAGTATAGGCTCTATGCCCACTTCAACCAGATTTTGAACCTTCTCAGCTATCGCTTGATCGGTCTCTTGGAGGTAGCTTCGTGATTCATAGTGTCCCACTATGCAGTAGGTGCAGCCAACTTCTGCAAGTGATTCAGCCGTTACTTGCCCGGTGTAAGCGCCTTGTTTGAAGGAAGAACAGCTTTGAGCGCCAACCTGAATAGCCGTGTCTTGTAGGGTCAGGGCTACCGCATGCAGGGCTTCAAAGGAGGGGCAGATAACCGTTTCTATCCCTTTAGCATCACCAAGCTCACCATAACCCTCTAGGTTGCCTTCACATAAAGCCAGAGCTTGGTGGAAGGTAAGCTGCGATTTCCAGTTTGCGACAATAATAAACATACTGTTTTGCTCATGCATTAAGGGGTTAGTAGCATAAAACCTATCTGTCTGTTGCCAGTATAGCCAATAAAACAGCCCTAGCCCATACCGTTTGCATAAAGAGCGTAACTATTTTATCATTTTGTTAATGTTGTTGTTAAAACATGATGTCATTTGTTTCAAATAGGATAAATTGCGATGATTGTAGCATGGAAAAAACGAACGGGTTTCCTGGTTGCGGGGCTTCTTGGAGCAGGTCTTCTTTTCTGGCAAAGCGACGTGCATGGGGTTGTCCACAGCCATAAATGTGCCAAAAGAATTGCACGGATGCAGGCAGCCATTAAACAGCGTCTAACCCGTACTGCCGGTCAAGGAACAGAGCGTTTCAACGTTGTTGCTGAGCGTATAAGTCCACAGAACACGATTTTCGTCTTTGATATCGATGACGTGTTATTGCTAATCAAAAAAATTAAAAAAGCTAAATTTGGTCTCTATTTGCTCATGCGACCTGATGCTTGGCTAGATATAGCAAAGATCAAGGATGATTCAAACTATTCAGAAACCATGATTAAGCGGAACAAAAAGCCTGGTGTAGTTAAACGACTTAAACGTATGAAATATGGCAAGACGCCGATCGAGGGTATGGTTGAGATTCTGCGTGAACTCAAGCAAAGAGGCTACACGTTGCATATAGCATCTAATATGACTCGTGCTGATTTCGGATTTTATCAAAAGCAATATCCGGGAATATTTGCGCTCTTTGACGCAGCCTTTGTTGTTGAAAATAGCGCCATGCCGCAGAAGCCATCGCGTCGTTACTTCGAGTTGTATCGAGCGGCACATCCGACCGACAAGCAACATTTTTTTGTTGACGACAAAGAAGACAACTGTAATGCCTCTGGCTTTGCCTATACACATGTCTTTAAAAGCGCTCAGCAGCTTCGTTTAGATCTTATTGCGCGTGGTGTGCTTTAAAAAAAAATAAATCTTGGCTATGCTTCGAGCGACTTTATCAATAACAGTTGTATCGAAAGCAAAAGCATGATTAATTTCTTACGCAGTATGACCCATGGCGTATGTGCCCTACTACTCGTCATCGGTTTTCACGTGCAGGCACGTCACACCGTTACCGTGAACAACAAACAGATAACGACAGGCCAGGTTTATGAACTCAGTGCTTTGATGGATGATCGAAATTCGCTCGATGAGTTTTATGCCATTGTAGATTCAAGCAGGGTATTTCTTGATTTTTATGCGCCATGGTGTGGACCTTGCAAGACGATGACGCCTCACTTTAAAGAGCTAGCGCAAGAAGCGGATCATGTACTTTTTATTAAAGTGAATTTTGATGAGTTTAGAGAGCTTTGTATTTCGTTGGGGGTAAGAAGTTTGCCTACCTTTATCTCATTCGATAAAGGGCAGGAAATTGCTCGTATATCTAAAGGAGCTATCACTAAAAAAGAGTTAAAGAAACTCAGTCGCATTTTGTAATCGAGTTTTTCTTAGCTATTCGTGTCTTCTTGCACCGCTTGCAGCGCTGCTGCAAAATCAGGAGCCATGTCGGCGGTGAACTGATACGTTGTCCCGTCAAGAGGGAATGAGATTCCCTGGGCATGCAATGCATGTCTTTGAATAATCGGTGATTTGTTGCCATACAAAAGGTCACCAAGTAATGGGTGACCTAAGGCTGCAAAATGAACACGAATCTGATGAGTGCGCCCTGTCGTTGGTTTAACCTCGACGAGCGCGCTTTCTTTATAATAAGCAACTACTTTATAATGGCTAACGGCGTCACGCACGCGGGCATCCTGTTGGCTAAAGCTGTTAGGTACAGCGCAATTGAAGACCGCCATTTTATTGCGGTGAAATGGATGTCTGCCGATCTGAAAATCGATGATGCCAGATGCCGGAGGGTGCCCCTGAACGAGGGCCAGATAGGTTTTGTGCACAGCTCTATTTTTGAATAGGGCCGTCAATTGGGCATGCGCATGGTTGGTGCGTGCAATAATCATGAGCCCGGAAGTATCTTTGTCCAAACGATGGACGATGCCTGGTCGGTCAATGTAGCCGATAGGGGCAATCTCTTGGTGGTGCAATAATAACCAGTCCACAACGGTAGGGTTGGTATAAGAAGAGTGGGGCTTATGGACTGTAATGCCCGCCGGCTTGTCGATAATAATAAAATGTGTTTCGAGTGCTTTGACCCGTATACCATTCGTTTGTTCGGCAACTACCGTTGATTCGATAACCTGTTCTTTGGGGAAAATGAGCAGTAGTTTGTCGCCTGTTTTGAGCAGTGTGCCCTGTTTATTGGTCTGTTTACCGTTGATGGTAGCAGAACCCTCGTCAATCAGCCTTTTGAAAAAAGAGCGTGAATAGAGCGGAAATGAGCGAGCTAGAAAGCGATCTAGGCGAACGGGTTGGTCTAGCCCTTCCAAGATGCACTGGTAGCGCGTACCGGGGGCGACGAGCCCTTGTTGTTCAAGCACAAGATCGGTTGCAATAGGTTGCGTCATTAATAATGTACTCATAAGTGGCCCCAATTATAAAAAAGCTCTTTATATACTAGTATACTTAATTAAAAGCCTTTGGACGAGCATTTATTGACTATAAAAGTGGCATTGTACTATACAATATAGGTATATAAGGGGTCACCGGCTTGTTAGGGGGCTGTCATGAAGCAGGTAGTTAGGTTCTTGTTCATGCTATCAACAGGCATACTTTTTGCAGGTACAGCGAGCTCCTTTTCCCTGTCGGCTGAAAATACCACGAATGGCTCATTGTCAATAACAAACCAGCCGAATCAAACCGTGCCCGTGATACATTTGACCGTTAATGCTACTGCAACGAGTGACAGTCAAAATAACAACACGAACCAGAACAGTCTGTCTGGCAATGCTGGAGCTGGTGGAGCTATACCCTGCAGTCAATATTTTGGGGCTCAGCGTAAACAGTGCATGCACTGTCTGTCTCTTGAAGAATTGCATCAAGCGCTCTGTGCAATGAACAGTCGGTCACGTAAAGATTATTTAGAGCGCTTGGCCTTTATTGAACGAGCAATC
>CAZHJT010000004.1:0-30509 GCA_964533545.1 uncultured Pseudomonadota bacterium
GAGGCCCTAACTCTATTCCAATTTTAGTATCATATCTATCTGAACCAGGACAACGGTCAAAATTGCCCAGGTTCGCGAACCTGAAGGTGCTGGCAAGTGGCGTCCTCCTAAAACCCTCTAGCGAAAACTTCTTCCTGAGACTCTTCTCCCCCTCAACCCCTGGGATAAATGCGGCAACGCACTCTTTGACAAAAATCTCCTTGATTAGGTATAGTATGGCGCCGTACTTTATACCCAGGATCATTAAGGGAGCCCCTATGAAACGAGCAGCAGCCCTCTTTCTTGCATTAGTCTTCGCCTGCCCATTGACGGCCATGGACAATCAACCAGCAACCTTGCGTGGTGTCATAGCGCGTAACCCTGATGGTGGCTATTTAGAATGCACAGTCACGTATGATAAAGAAACAGGTACCTACGCGGGCAGGGAATATAATCGTGGCTACTCAAAACTAGGATGGGTTTTTCAACCGCTAAAACCGTTCGATGCTAAACAACATTATCGACGGCTGTTGGCAGCTCAAACTGCAGCGGCACACGAGCAAAAATAGATTAAGAAATTATACGATGCATGTTGCATGCAAATCTACGCACGCATTATGCATCGCGCAACACTTTTTTTCATTCACATTTGCGTGCTTCACCATCACATATTTTCATATAACTTAACAGCAGGCAACATGTGCGTATTAATCTGTATTAACATGCACATCGATTACCAAAACAGGTAGCAAACCCAGCTCCTTCCCCATACACCTCAACAAAACATGATGCCAGTCTGGCACGCCTCGGGCTTTCTGATAGTATCGGTCGCACATAAAATATTGTTGACAATTTAACAGGCTGAAATACACTACTTAAATGTAGCTTTGTTATGGTGTAAAAACAAACACAAGGAGTTTTCTAATGGAAAAATTCGGAGCGCACAAAGTTGCGCTTGTCGCGTTCGCGTTGCTTTGTAGTGGCATGGCCACCGCAAGTGATGCAGACGCTCAAAGAGTTGCGGGTATTCTTACCAAGATGCTCAATCAGTCTGCTGGCAAACCTCAAGCTCCAACAAGACCGGCTCCTGCCATTCCGCAGGCTCCAGACAGCCCAAGCAAGGCAACTATTAAAGCTCTTCTAGCCGCCACTCAAAAAGAGTTAGCAACCGAACAAGAAAAAAGAATAAGGCTTGAAGAGAGATCCAGAAAGCGCCGGAATGCCGCTAATTGCCTTGAAGATGAATGCCCACATGCAAAACGCGCTTATTGCCTTGAAAAAGAATTGATTCAAACCAAGAGCGACTACAGCAAGGGAGAATCTAAAAAGGTACACGATCTTAACAGGCAGTTAATTGCTGCTCGAGCGGCAAAAGCAGAAATTCTCAGCATACCAGGAGTTGTTAAGGCTATTGAGCAACATCATGCCAAAAGCTCAAACACAGAGAGCCCACTGAAAAAATTTGTTCATAACATCAGCGAAGCGTTCTCAAGCGAGCAAAACTCAGACTCACTTGTCAAGCCATCTCCAGTGAAACGCCTAAAGGATCTCTTTAAGCACAATGATACTCCGCCAGACTTTCAATAAATATTAAAAACTATAAAGGATTTTTCTGTGAACCTAATGCATATCCAAAAAACCGCGCTTGTCGCACTCGTATTAATGTGTAGTGGTATGGCCACCGCAAGTTCTGGTAGACTTCCCGCTCCAACAAGACGGCCTCCTGCTCGACCTGACCATGTAGCAATACATCTTCCAGAAGATCTCGCTCGCACAAGCGAAGAGCTAGAAGCAACACGGAGACGTCTCGCAACTACCGAAGCTATTTTACGAAATGCCAAAACAGCATTAGTAATCGAAGAAGCAAGAAATGCTTCATTGTTAGAAAGACTCAGAGAAGCTCAAGCTGGCGAACGAAAACAAGAAGCTGATAAATGCCACTATCTATTTGAGCTTACAAAGCAAGATGGGCGTGCCAAGCAATTGACAAGACAAAACAGACTACTTCGTGAGGAAGTAGACGATCTTCGAGCAGAAAACGAAGAACTTCGCAGTATACCAGGAGTCAATAGAGCAATTGCAAAACATAACGCTAACGCAGCAAAAAATCCGCTGCAACAAGCAGCTGAAAATGTCTTCGGAAGGCTAAAGCGCTCAGATACTACTGTCGTGCTCCATCAATAAAAAGGTAAATATTATGAAAAACATGAATATCAAAAAATTAATGCTTTTCGCTCTATTGCCAAGCATGGCGTTTGTTGCGCAAAGTGCAGCAATGGAGCAAAATAACAGCCAAGCAAAGCAATCTGCTCTAACTGTTGTAGTAACGGGCGTAATTGAAGGTCAACAAAACTCGCCAGCTGTCGAGGACGTAAGATCTCCTTCTCTTTCTACACAGGCTTATAGCTACTCTCCTACTTCTGATGCTGGTTCTGACCTTGAGGAAGTAACCAATCAGCTTGAAAAGCTTAGAGTGCAAGCAGTGCTTGATGGTCTTGCCACTAAAGCAGGCAATAAAACAGGCAGCAAAAGAAAACTAAGCGATTCTTAAATAAAAAACCCGTAAAATTAAGGTAAATCTTATGAAAAACATGAATATCAGAAAGCTAATGATTCTCGCTCTATTGCCTATCCTGGCGTTTGTAGCTCAGAGCATAGCAATGGAACCTCAAAACAACCAACAGATGGCTTCTACTGCCGCAGCACAACAAGCTCTTCTGGAGCGATTAATAGCCGCAGATCAAAAACGTCAAAACCAGGAAGACGGTCTAAGAGTGCTTGGCATTTTTTCAGACCTTAATCTAGAAGCCGCGCAGTCTCTAGAAAGAGCCAACAACCCTCGTCCAGAAGATTTCAGGGCAATACGCCAATTACCCCAAGCTCGCCCAGAGCAAAAGGCAACAGAGAGACTACGCAGACCTTATGCAAATAGCTGAACTGCTAGCTTTGTTATAAGATAATTAAAATAGAGAAGCCCTGCCACGTTACCTGTAGCAAGGCTTCTCTTGTTATAAAACCCAATATAAAGGCCGCTTCTCATCACTACGCTATTAAAGCCGGACTTGTCTTGACGTACATCTTAGTTACCATCAATTTTTAAATGCAGAAAAAATCTAATGAAACGATTGATACTTACAATCATATTACCGACTCTTACTTTCATTGCCCAAAGCGAAGCTAGCGAAAAACGCGAAGAGCCTCAACCTCACCTGGTCTTCAATCCCGATCTCGAGTATAGTTCCTCTGAAGATGAAAGATATCAAGATGAGACACAAAGAACTCAACATGTAACAATCCACACAAAGCCAGCACTATCTCCACGACTAGCTGCTGCGACAATTGCTCAACTTACGTACGAAAAAGAGGAATTCGCCAAACATGTTTACGCGCTCAGTGAAGCATTGAAGACCGAAAAAATTAATAGCGCTATATGCAACGAACAGTGGAGCAAGGCATGCTTATTAAATTGTGCTCTCGAAGACAAACTTACAGCAGCGCAAGAAAAAATTGCGAGATTACGCCGGCAACTTGCGCTGGCTAAAGTAGCCGAAGGAAAAGCTGCGCCAAAAAGTGCGCAAGCGCCGCAAAGGCCACGAGCCGTATCGCAGCGAAACAAGGAAAACGCAGCACTAGAGGGAAGCAGCGATGCAATACCAGAGGCACCCAAAGTGGCTCCGCATACAAATTGGGAAGACATTTATCGCGCTCTTGCCGGAAAAAGTCCCGACAAGAAAGATCTCGCATAAAAATTGATGCGGAATGATTACATAAAAGAAAGGCCTCGTTACGTTACCTGTAGCGAGGCCTTCTCTGCTCTACAACCTAATGCAAGAGTCGTTGCTCGTCCTTGCGGCTCTTAAACTATTGCTGGACTTGCCTTCGCGTACACCTTATTACCATCGATGGTTAAATGAACAGCGATGCGCGCAGGATATCCCTTTTTATCTAGTACCACATCCGCGTGCGAACAGATGCCGCACAACAAAATACAATACTCACTTAAGAAACAGAGCGGGAGAGATCGACAGACGTGACACTGCCTAGAATGGTGGCTTAACTCGGTTGATGTTCCTTTTGCTCTAAGTTCCGCATTACAATGTATGAGAATCAAAAACGTTGTCAAGAAAGGATTATAAAAATCTGCAAGAGGTCCAAATGGCGGGTTTGATTGATGGTAATTTCTTACCACCGCGCGTCGGGACAGACAGGCTCGCTACCTACGGCCAAGCGGCTCAAAGCTAAATTAAGCATCAAAAACCGAAGCTATCTTTTCTTTAAACCCTTGACTAAGAAAACTTAGCCCGCTATCCTTTCTTAGTGAGGGAGACTAAGAAAAGATGTTAAAAAACAAAAGAATCGGCAATTACCTGAATCAATCGGTCGTTGGAGGCCAGTATAAGGCCTACATACCCCAGGATCTGCCCCCTACCCCGCCGCTGGATCTCCAAGCGCTCTACCCCTACCTCGAAAAGGCCACCAAAGCGCTTGCAGAACTGAACAGTAGCACACAGGCTATCCCCAACACCTCATTGTTTATCTATATGTATGTCCGCAAAGAGGCGTTGTTGTCATCACAAATTGAAGGTACCCAAAGCTCCTTCTCTGACCTGATTCTCTTTGAGCATGCCCAAACACCCTCCGTTTCTCTCGATGACGTTGAAGAGGTTTCTAATTACGTACAGGCGATTAAGCATGCCCTCAACCGTATTGAAAACGGATTCCCTTTATCATTACGATTACTCAAAGAAACGCATGCAATTTTACTAAAAGGCGTGCGAGGATATCATAAATATCCCGGTGAATTTCGACGGACACAAAATTGGATTGGTGGCACAAAGCCTAGCAATGCTTTTTTCGTCCCGCCACCACCTGAATACTTGACGGAGCTCTTGGGTAATCTTGAAAAATTTTTACACGATGATACCCATCATCTGCCCGTCTTGATACAAGCTGGTCTTGTGCACGTGCAATTCGAAACCATACATCCTTTTCTAGATGGCAATGGCAGACTAGGCCGCCTTTTGATTACGTTATTGCTCTGCCAAAAAGGGCTTTTACTTGAACCGATTTTATATCTAAGTTTATATCTCAAGCAAAACCGCACGATCTATTACGACCTCTTGCAACAAGTCAGAACGCATGGCACCTGGGAAACTTGGCTCGAATTTTTTTTAGAGGGTGTTTATATCACCGCTACCCAAGCAGTGTTAACAACGCAAACTATTAATAAACTATTTGATACAGACTTGGCAAAAATCGAGACGCTAGGCAAGGTGAAATTTACCTGCCTTACTCTTTTTGAGTTCTTGAAACGATTACCCCAAGTATCTGTTGCTAGTGTGGCACAAGAGCTATCTATCAGTGCGCCAACGGCACGTAATGCGCTTAAAACATTAGAAGCTCTTGGCATGCTGAAAGAGATCAGCGGCAAACAGCGCGACAAAGTGTACGTGTATAAAAAATATCTTGATGTGTTAGAAGAAGGCTCTGAGCCGATCAAATAAAGCAAGCGCTTTTTTCTTACCACCGCGCGTCGGGCCAGACAGGCTCGTTACCTACGGTCAAGCGATTAGGAAGCTTTACCAAATTGCTCACCAGGCCCTGCTCTTGAAAATAGTTCATGATTGCGCAGAAAGGCTCTTCCATAGAAACTGGCACAAAAAATTCAAACTTGCTTGCGGCAATATCGATCGTGCGATCAAAGGCTGTATGTTCAAAACTGCGCAACACGGCAACGACATACCAACAGGCGCTCCGCTCGACAATTGCTTGATAATAGGATGATTCGTTCATACGTTTTTTGCTCAAGAAAATATGGATCGATTAACTTCTTTATCAGTTTATCATGCTCATCGATTAATGAGAACACTCAACTGCTAGGGATGCCCGGAGTTATTTTTTGCTTCGCTTACCGCGCGCCAAGAGCATAAAACGATACTTTTCACGTTGGTAGATTGACGCCTTTGAACTAAAGGTGTTATAACCTAACTCAGTAATCTGCTCATAAGAAAGGATGTAGATGATACCTATACAGCGTGATAGACGCCTTTTGAAAATAATTCTATGCGCATTTGCGCTGTGTGCCAATAACAGTCGTATGCAAGCAATGACCATGTATTCGCGACAAGATCCTTACCCTGTGTACAGCACGCTTGACCCACAAACCTTTATCGACCGACGCTATCGGGAACAGCTGCTGCAAAATGATTATGCACAGCTATCATGCGATCGTGCACATATAGCAATTACCCCATTCGGACAAAATGCCAACGAAGGTAAAAATCTCTGTGGGCAACGCGTTGAACTGGGCGACTTAAATGGCCGCTGGTTTATGCCGGGTCTGTTGTATGGGCCAGTACCAGAGGGAAAAACATTGCCCGCCATCCTTGGCACAGCCAAAACAGCGTTATTCGATGTACCGGCAGACACTGTCGTTAATAATTGTCAGGGATTTGACCCGAAACAGCTTATGGGCTTTTTCTCGGTGCCGCTGAACTATCGCAAACGCGGCGTGCGCTTTCAATTAGAGGCTATGCTGTCATGTGATGTTGGCATACGCCTTGAAGGTGGTCTTGCCGACATTTGGCAATCGGTCTGTCCTTCATATATATGCCCATGTCCACCGGAAGCCGTACCGACGCCACCACTGATTGGACAACAGGACCCCGATGTGCATTGTGCTGCAGTATGCGCCACCTATATTAATGAAACGAATAAAGTCGCTGCTGCCGACAGCCCATTGCCAGGACTTCCCGATATGACGAAAGACAACGTTAACAAATACCTGATGTGTCCATTTCAGTGTAATATCGCCCCCGTCATCTGCATTGATATTGATGATTACCACAAACTTTCTGCCGAAGATATTCGCTTAGGCCTTTTCTGGCGCCATGATTATGTGATTAATGATACCAGGAGCAAGTGGCCCGAATTTCTGTTTATCCCTTTTGCCATCGTCCAAGGCAGCTTCCCAGCCAGCAAGAGAGTCTGTCCCGACCAGGTCTTTGCCGTGTCGGCAGGCAACAATGGGCACTATGCCATTGGTGCTGCATGCGGTATGAGCGGTGAGTTTGCCACGAGCGTCGAGTTTGGCTGGGAGTTTGGCTATACGCATTTTTTTGCAAAAGATGTTAATAATATGCCTATGCCTACCAGCTGCTTCCAGCAGGGGATCTACCCGTTTTGTGCCAACACGACGGTACAACCGGGCGCCAACTGGAATTTTGGGGCAAAAATGAGCACCTATCACTTTCTTGAACGCCTTTCATTCTTCTTCGAATATATGCTCATAATCCACGAAAAGGATTCGATTAAGCTTCGCCAGTGTGACGCGGCTTTTCTGCCAAAGCAGCTGGAAGAGACGACCGTTTTCAAGACGCAAGTGGCCAACGTAGGGTTTAATTATGATATATCCCCTAATATTGGGCTCGGCTTTTTATGGCAAGCACCGCTTCAGCAGCAAGTATCTTACCGTTCAACCACCATTATGTTTGGCTTTAATGCAACGTTTTAAGGGTAAAACACTGTCTTTTATGGGTAATAACTGGACAGCTGTTTGAAAAAGGCCTAGAATACAAAGGTCCCCATTAGCAATGGTTTTATATAGGTTTTATTGTAAAAAAGGTTTTTATAACGTTATGGCAAATACTAAGCGTGCCAACATAGAAGTAAACGTAAATAACAGCGTTGAGCGAGCTTTACGTCAACTCAAGAAAAAAATTGAACGCGAAGGCGTTGTTCGTGATATGAAACGCAGCGTATATTTCGAATCGCCTACTCAAAAACGTCGCAAACGCCTTGTTCGCGCAATCAAACAAAACTTAATGCGTCTTGCTTCACAAAAGCTTCTGTAAATAAAAAAGAGCTGGTAGTGAACAACAATCCTAAAAGTAGCATCAAACGCGCGCAACGAGAGTCGCTCTTATTTAAAACCATTTCATTGTATATGCTTGAAATCGGGCTTGAAGACTCTCGTTTGCAGCAGCTTGCCGTAAACCGTGTTCAGCTTTCTGCTGACAAAGGCATCTGCTACATCTATTTCTATGCCCTAGAAGGCGAATCTGTCTACCACGAGCTTTTACCAATCTTGACGAGCTACAAACCGGCATTACGCAAAGCGCTGGCCAAAGAGCTGCAGTCGCGCTACACGCCAGAACTTGCCTTCGCGTATGACACACAGCTTGAAAAGCAGGTCAAGATAGAGCGTTTACTGGATAAAGTAAAAGAAGAAGAAGGTTTTTAAGACTATGTTCCTCGTCTTTCTGCTAGGTATTGCGTGGGGACGAATCTTAAACCAAATCGCTTATCTGCTGATTCGTGACTACGCAGCCATTACTCCATGTGCATCCTGCCCGCATTGCCATTATACGTATGCTTGGCATCAACGTATACCCATGCTCTCGTATAGTGTATCGCGCGGCAAATGCCCACACTGTTCTGCTACACTACCACCCTATAGTTTTTGCACCGAGCTGTTCACCGGACTGGCGTTGTGTGCTCTGTGGTTTAGTGAGGCGAGCGCCTATTTCCCAGCCTATTTTCTGTTCTTTTCAGCATTGCTCGTGACTATACGTACCGATCTTGAGACATTACTGATAGCACGTTTGTGCACAATTCACCTTATCCCCATAGCACTTTTACTGAGTGCAGTCGGCCTACTGCCTCTATCATTTTTTGAAAGCATGTTTGGTGCGGCTCTTGGCTATCTGCTGTTATACGGCATGATGCACTTCTTTACGCGCCTGACGGGTAAACAAGGAATGGGGTTGGGAGATTTAGATTTACTTGCTTGTATTGGCGCCTTCACTGGACCGTCAGGGGCTTGGATATCATTATTGATCGGATCAAGCTGTGGATCAATTGTCGGATGCGCAATGATGCTCGTAATGAAACGATCGAAAGAGACTCCAATTCCGTTCGGACCCTTTCTGGCTCTTGGCGCTATGATCTATGTCCTCTGGCAACAGCAACTTCTGGCAATGCTTTTTAGTGTATAACCCTCTGCTTATCGTCGTAACGAACCAAACCATTGCACAAAGCGACTCCACATCGACATATTCTTTTTAGCTTCTCGTTCTTCTAGCTCATGGCGCTCTTGCTGTTCGAATGCTTTTTCTATCCGCTCATGGCGCTCTTTGTCTCGCGCTAGCTCTTCTGGCGTAAGTTTTTTTGTTAATTTTCTTATCTCGTAAGTATTGGCCAATTGTTGTTTCACCCGCCATTCTTCAGGCGTGAGCAAGCCAAGTTTTTTTCTCCGATCGTAATCTTGTTGCTCTTCAGATACATTTCCGGTGGTCGAAATTCCGCGTACTCCTGTAGCCCTTGCTGGCATGCGCAACGCACAGCTTCCTGCTCGCCTTGCGGTCTGCGCACTGCCCCTAACCGGTCGTACAAGTGCGCTTGCAACAACAGATAGTTCTGCCCCAAGGCACAGAACGGCCATTAAACTTAGAGTAAACTTTGTTCTATTCAGAAACTTCATACTGGCCCTCGCCAAATAATTACAAAATAAGGGGTCTTTTCGACTTTCATTACAAGTATAAAAAATAAAATGAGCCCTTTTCAAGAATTTATAAGCATTGGATTGCTTTTGCCTTGATAACTTCTTTACCATTAAACCTGCAATTAACCCAATTAAAAAAGGAGTTTCTATGAAAAAAATAGTTCTTTGCCTACTCAGCCTGACGTGCTGCCTAACACACGCGAACATAGTAGGTGCAGACAATACCCCACTATGGGTACAGGCTGCCGACAGTATTCTTATCGCTCTTGAAGGTTTGAGTGATGCCCTCATTAATGATTGCGTGCTTTATGATACCTGGCGAAGCTCATTAGAACAGCTGCAGGATGAACTTATCGTTTGTGATGCCATACGCCAACAGCTTTTTGACACTATACATGCAGGCATTGCGCAAGCGGAAATGGTAATACACAATGCACGCACGAACTCACAAATAGCGGCTAAAGCTGCCTATGCACGTGAGCAGTATCTGCTTGGTCAGTTAGCGGCATTGAGGCTTGAAACGCAGGCGGAAATAGCCTATCTGAATCGCCTGCTTGCCGAAGTCAGCCATGAGCTTGCCGAAACGCAAAAGGCGTACGTTGAACTCTCGAAGGCTACCACCACAAAAACAAATGAACTGATTAAGAGCTTGGCCATTGCACGTGATAATTATGAAGCAATGGTTACTAAGCGTACTCACTTTCTCACCATGCTTAATACATTAATTGCAAACACTAGAGCTACGACAGAGATGACCATTGTGCAGGCTGACGAGATTAAGCAAGATATGCTTAATTTAACTGACGAGATCATTGAGTCATAAACTATAACAAGCTTCGATAAGTACGGAATAACGTCATCGGGTCATCCTCAAAGAATAACGCTTTCCCTGCCGTCGCCTAAAGACTATGGTGGGCACGGCGCGAGGATGACCCGAGAGAGCTCTTCTGACTATGTATCACTATTTTCTAGATTCTTGATAGTAGCTTTTTGTTAGCGCAACGGACATTACTTGGTATACTTTTTCTAAACATGTGCCCCTGCTCGATAAAGGAACCGTATGATACCGTTACAGCTGCAGATTAAGAATTTTTTGAGCTATGGCCCCGACGTGCAAACAATCGATTTCTCGTCCTACCATCTCATCTGTTTATCAGGAAAAAACGGACACGGTAAATCGGCACTGCTTGATGCTATGACATGGGCGCTTTGGGGCCAAGCACGTAAAACTATCAACACCTCTCGTGCAGATCAGGGATTACTCAGACTCGGTCAACTCACTATGTTTGTGGTGTTCGATTTTGTATTTAATGGCGCTACCTATCGCGTCCGCCGAGAATTTTCTAACTACGCAAATAAACCTCAAACTAATCTTGATTTTGGCATGCGTAATCCAACCACGCATGAGATTATTCCACTCACGGAAAAAACGATTCGCGCTACCCAAGCAACAATAGATTCGCTGCTGAACCTTGATTACGATTCATTTATAAATTCCGCTTTTTTACGCCAAGGCGGCTCGAATGAATTTTCTAAAAAAAGTCCGCGCGAGCGCAAACAGGTTTTGGCTACAATTTTGGGGCTTGGTCATTATGAGAATCTGCGAAAGCATGCAAGTGACAAGGCAAAAGAGGGCATTAATCAGAAGGCATTGCTGACTGCAGTCTATGACAAAAATGTACAAACCATCGCTGATGCAGCACCACTTAAACAGCAACGAGCTGCTCTTGGCGAACAGTTGATACAGTTAGCAGAACGAGAAAAGACGTACATTGCACTACAAACACAGCTTGTTGCCCAAGAAAAAAAGTACCTACAAGAAAAAGAGAAGTTCTCTCTGACACTGCTCCAACAGCAACAGCTTGAAACCACCCTTGAACAACAGCGAAGCTTGCTACGAGATACACACACTGCATGGCAAAAGTTATTAACCAAACTTCGCCTTCTGACCACCTCATCCATCGACCATTATGCTGAACGTGCAGCCGTAGCGGCAACCATACAAACTATGCAAGACGCGGTACATGAACAGATCGCATGCAAACAGCAGATCTTATCCTTCAAAGAGTTACTATCAAAAATAACTCTGCAGTTTAAAGAAACTGCACAAAAAAACATGCAGGAGCTCACCAATAAAATACATCAAACAACACTTGAAATTGCCGCCAACAAGAGTGCTCTTGCCGAGCATACTGCACATACAACGCAGTTAGACCAAGAACTAAGTGCTCTCCAAAAAAATATACGAGAGCTCACAGTAACCATAGAAAAAAGTGAACAGCTGCACAGCGATACTACACGGATTGAGCAGCAGTTTGAAAAACGACGCACGCAATACCAGCTCTGGATCGCGGAAGGTAATTGGCTTGCAGCAGAACAAAAAAGTATCGCTGAAAAACAAAGGCTCACCCAAGATGATCAAAATCCAAGCTGTCCCTTGTGTGAACAAAATTTATCAGCATCGCGTAAACGCTTTTTAAAGCAGGCATTTGCAAAACGGGAGCAGTTCCTTACTCATCGTATAACGCGACTACAAAACGTTATCCTGCGGCTAAAAACAGTGCTTTTTGAACAACATGCTGCGCTGACAGAGCTCAAAAAGAAAGCCGACGATGTGACGCACATGCGATTACAGATCACACAACTGCGTGAGACCGCAGCACAGAAAGCTGCTCTTATACAAGAACGGGCAAGCGCTAGAAAAAAGCTCGAAGAGCACAAAGAAAGCTTGGCAAAAGAGCTGGCACAAATACAATCCTGTTTTGCAACCGCTTCTGTTGAGCAAGAGCTCTTGCTCTATCAGGACACCGAGTATTTGCAGACAATACAAAATCTGCGCTCATTAGAGCAAAAAATTGCCGATCAAAACTATGATGCCACAAAGCATGCGCAACTCATCGAACAGTTGAAGCGTATAGATGCCACTATTGCCGATCGAGCTCGTATCGGCGAGCTACAAGCCATCAAACAGCAGCATGAACAAACCATACAAGATCTGTGTACGCGATTGCGAAGCTTGAAGGAAGAGCAGAAGCAGTATGCGCAGATTCATATATCCATTAAAGAGCTCGACAACCAGTACGCCGAAATACAGGCAGAACATGCGTCATTAGCAAATAAACTACAAGAGTGTGCGCTTGAAAAAAACAGGCTGTCTGAACAAAAGGGGCGACTTGATAATGAGCATGAGCAGTTGACGCGGCTTGAACAATCATTGGGCGAGCAAAAACGGGTGATTGATCGTTGCGAGCTGGATATCTGTGATTATCAGGCTATTGCGCATGCTACCAGCAAAGAGGGAATACAAGCATTATTGATCGAAGATGCAATTCCCGAAATAGAACAAGAAGCTAACCATCTGCTGGCAAAATTAACCAACAATCAGGCACAGATTTTTATTGAGTCATTGCGCGATCTCAAAAAAGGTGGCACAAAAGAAACACTTGATATCAAAATCTCCGACGCAATTGGTATTCGCCCCTACGAACTTTTTTCTGGCGGCGAAGCCTTTAGAATCGACTTTGCATTACGCATAGCCTTGTCAAAGCTACTTGCACGCCGTGCTGGCACATCTCTACAGACGCTGATCATCGATGAAGGATTTGGCTCCCAAGATGACGAGGGGCTAAGCAATATCATGGAAGCTATTTACAAAATCCAAGACGATTTTGCCAAAATTATTATCGTCTCTCATTTAGATACCATGAAAAACCAGTTCCCGGTGCACCTGCATGTGGAAAAAGGTGCCAATGGGAGTCGTGTACAAGTGATTGAGCAAGGGTAATACAAGGCTTGCCACGCAATCCATAAACGTATAGAGTCAGCCTGATAGTTATTTCAATCGTGGTAATGATATGAAAAAGGATCGGTAATGAACCCTATCATGAGCGTCGTCTGCGTCATGGCGCTGTGGAATGTATCATCGACTTTCTGTGCTGAAAGACATGACAGCCAACATCATCTAGAAAAAGCGCAGAGAGCACACCCTGATCAACCACAAGACGCAACACAGTACCTACCTGCATTCTTACGGCCAGATAGATTGCCTCTCGATGATGATTTTCTTGTTGATCCGGTCGCACCGAATAGGCTCCAAGGCGAGCTAAATGCTGCATACGCTCATATCCAACACATGAGAGGTGAAAATACTGCTTTGCGCTATCAGCTTCATAATATGTCCTCTTGTTTGAGGGTGCTGCACTCTCAAATGGAAGAAGAAAGAAGTTCAAACAAACAACTTGCGCAAGAACGTGATACCGCAGTAGAACAACTAAGAGGTGCTCAGGAAGCCTACCAGCTCCTGCTTCAAAAAAGAGAAGATTCCTCAGTCGCTCATCAAAATGCTTTTGCTTCTATAGAGAGATTGCGCCAAACAATCGAGGAGCTTTCACGACAACAAGGAGTTGCCGCAACCAGCTCTATTCTCTTAGGTGCCGCACAAAAGCACACTCGCAGAATGAGCGAAGAAAAGAATTCGACACAAGACTCCCCAGCCCCTTCCAGCATCACGCAAGAACCAAAACCTACCGCTACGGAAAGCGATGCATCCTCAAAAAGGCAAAAACCAAGCCGGCGCGCAAAAAAAAGGGCATCTAGATCAAACGTTCCTAATTGGCGCAAGCAGGGATAGATCATCATGGGTTGCCCAGAATAAGCCTCTGAGCCAGTTACACCTCCCCTGCTAATGTTTTAGCCAATTCCATCTCACTATAGCAAGCCGCACTAAGGTTCGCACGCTGGATCCCCGTTTTCACGGGGATGACCCGAGTATAGGACCTGTAATACTTAACATGGTTTGCTATACTCGCCGTATATTGCTTTTTGCTCGCTCGATGGGTTACAGTTAGAAATGATACGCCTCTAAGAAGCATGGCTTTGCTTATGAAGAGGATGTAACAGATTGGTATGAAAGGTTAACTCATGAAACTTGTTAATAGATTTCTTGTTTTCGTCGTACTGTCTGTCGCTGGCCACGTGGTGCATGCGCAAGCACCAATGCCAACACAGGGTGCCGATGTTCCTGAGCTCATGCGCTTGTTAGAAAAAAAAAAGAGCGACCGTTATCTGCGCATCAACATGCAAAACAAGCAATTACAGGGTGCTCAGCTGGCAAATACAGACCTCTCCGGTATCAATTTAGATGGTGCTAACTTAAGTAATGCTAAGCTACAAGGCTGTATATTCGCCTATGCCGTTTTGAAACAGACAATCATGACTGAAGCCGATTTATCAGGAGCCAATTTCTCTGGCTCTGTGTGCCAAAATGTTAATTTCAAAAACGCCATTCTAGCAAAAGCTGATTTTACCGATGCTACCTTGGAATCTACCGGAATCTCCAATGCAAAATTAGATTTCACTAATGCAAAATGTATGAATGCCCTTTTTGTTAGAAGCACACTACGATATGCCAACCTTCAAGGCGCCGATCTGACCAATGCTAAATTAAATCATGCTACCTTAATCGGCTGTGATCTGAAAAAGGCAATCTTAACTGATGCAACATTCACGGATGCTACCTTTAATAATGTTGACGCTCGTGCAACCAATTTTACCAGAAGCGAAAAAGGATTTACCTCTATAAAATTTAGTAATGATACTTATTTTAACAATGCCATTGGACTAACCCTACGACAGCAAGAATATGCGCGCTCTAAAGGTGTCATAGGTGTGCCTGGTGAAGATATGCCAAAGTTGGTTGCTCTTTTGAAGCAAAGACAAAGTAGGCCGAATACGCCTATAGATATTGAGAACGCCGACCTTGGTGGCGTCCAGTTAGATGAATATGGCGCAGACTTAAGAAACGCTCGATTACCCGGTGCTAATTTGCGCGGTGCTCGGGTATTCGGAAGCCTCGAAGGCGCTCAACTACCGGGCGCAGACTTAGACGGCGCCGCTATCGGCGGCAATTTCACCAACGTCAATCTACAAGGCGCCAAACTAACTAATATTACGCAAGCAACATATCCACATTTTATCTCCGCTGATCTTCGTGGAGCGGATTTTACCGGATCGGTTATGCCAAATGCTAAATTCACCAATGCAAATTTAGCTGACGCAAAGGGCCTTTCGCCTCAGCTCAAGGAGCTAGCGCGTCTCCATGGTGCTCGCAATGTACCTCAGTAACGTTATTAAAATAAGCTATATAAAAAGCAAAAAAACAGATCGGCTGTTACACCGACCTGAAATTTTTTACAAGCTTATGGTATGCAAAATACTTGTTATGCAGATCCTGGTACAGGATGCCGAATGTTATTCAACAGCCTCAACGGCTTGAACGAACGGAAGCTGCTTTTTTACGGCATCTTCAACGCCCATTTTAAGCGTATAGAATGAGGCAGGACATCCAACGCACGCGCCACTGAGCCTGACGTATACAACATTCAGTTTGTAAGAAACAAACTGAATATCGCCACCATCTGACAGAATCGCCGGGCGAATGGTATCAAGAATCTGCTGAACCCGCTCCTGCACTTGTATATCGGTCATGGATGGTTTATACCCACTCAAGACGAGCAATAACTGCCGTATCGCTCACACGACGGCCAAGAGGAATAACACGTGTGTATCCACCTTGACGCTCTACGTAACGTGGAGCAACTTCTTTGAACAATTTTATTAATGCTTCTTCTTTGTATGGTAACAATGATTTAGCACGACGACGCGCATTAAATTCATTACCAACACGAGCAATCGTCACTAAACGTTCAGCAAGACGTTGAGTTTCTTTTACGTTAGCCCTTGTAGAAACAAGATGACCGTACGTAATAAGATGAATCACTTGGTTTCTCAACATAGCTTTACGGTGAGAACTCTTAAGATTAAGCTTTTTTCTGCCACTTTGGTGTATCATGGGTTGTATAGCCTTCTGCTCATACAAACTTTACTATTCTGACATCTGCGCATCGTTAAGCATTTTTTGAAGATCTTTTTCTTTGATGTTCATACCAAAAGAAAGACCAAATGCTTTCATGCTTTCTTTTACTTCAGTCAATGACTTACGTCCAAAGTTTTTAATCTTAAGTCCTTCATCTTCTGAAAGATTTACAAGATCAATAACTCGCTTAATTCCTGCATTGATCAAACAATTGTGGGCACGAACTGAAAGCTCAAGCTCATCAATTGGTTTTAGTAAGAAATCAACAGGAATCGATGCTAGGGACGCTCGCTCATTATTCGACGACTCAGGAGCGCTCTCGTGAACAGGAACCGCAGAAATTTCATTGAATGGAATCTCTGTACTTATTAAAAAGTGCTCCAACTGAGAACGCAATACTGATACGGCATAATGAACTACATCAACCGGATTTTCAGATCCATCGGTATGCACACGAAGAATCAATCGATCGTAGTCAATTTCACCACCAACGCGTGTTTTTTCAACATCGAAGGTTACTTTACGTATCGGAGAAAACATAGCATCCAAATAGATGCGATTATCTTCTTGCAACGCTTGACCAACAGGCCATTGTGCCGCACGATAACCACGCCCTGTTTCAACAAACATTTCAATGTCAAGCTCGCCGCCATCAGCAACGTTTGCAATAACATGATCTTTGTTGATCAATTCAAGATGTGCATCAGCTTGAATATCGGCAACGCGTGCTTGACCAGCACCGGTCACTCGTAGACGCATGTTACCAGGCTTACCATCAGTGTTGCGTATAATGATTTCTTTAATATTGAGAATGATCTGCATAGCATCCTCAACAACTCCTGACAATGGAGAAAACTCATTGGTAACGCCTTTAATAACGATAGACGTTACTGCAGAACCTTCAACACCGCCAAGTAGTGCACGCCTGAGAGCATTGCCAAGGGTAATGCCAAAGCCTGGCTCAAGCGGCTGAGCCGTAAGCTCACCAAAGGTCACATTGATGAGTTTTTTGTTCCAACTAAGCTTTGGAACCGTCAACGGCCTATACTCCTTACTATCCATGTAATCTCCTGGATCTTGGTCAAACCAGACATCACCACTAACCAAGTATCGTTACTTGGAATACAATTCAACAATTAGATGCTCTTCGATAGGTGCCTGAATATCCGTACGCACTGGATATCTTAAAACACGTCCAGATCGAGTATCTTTATCTAGTTCTAACCAATCAGGTACTTTAATACCAACATTGATTCGCTTATCTATGACCTGCTCTAAAAATGTCTTCTTATCGATAACATTTGGAGCCAAGGTTATAACATCATTTACTGAAACCAACGTCGATGGCGAGTATGATTTTTTACCATTTATCAACACATGTCCATGAACGATGATTTGGCGCGCTTGCAAACGTGTTGAACTTAATTTAAGCCTATACAAAACGTTATCTAAGCGACGCTCAAGAAGATTTAATAAGTTCGCACCAGGAGCGCCTACACGACTTCTTGCTGCAATAGCAAAAAAGCGTCTGAATTGCTTTTCGCGAACATTGTAAATTTCTTTTACTTTCTGCTTTTCTTCAAGCTGACGTCCATACTCAGACAACTTTCTAGAACGCTTTTTTGTCTCTGTCGCATTCTTTTTTTCGGCAACATCACCTGCTGCACGTCTCATTGGTTGTCTTTGTGCAGAACCCGCTGCTTTCTTTTCCATAAATCCTCAACCACTTCTTGTATATTCAATACAAACCACAAACGCACAAGCGCCCTACTTACACACGTCTCTTTTTTGGAGGGCGAGGGCCATTGTGTGGTAAAGGCGTAACATCACGCAAAACAGACACATTCAACCCTGAAGATTGAAATGCGCGCACCACTGAGTCTCGACCCGATCCCGGACCTTGAAGGTTTACTTCAACGGTGCGTACACCTATTGCTCCAGCTTCACGAGCCAAGTTGGTTCCAATTTGTGAAGCTGCAAAGGGAGTTCCCTTGCGCGAGCCTTTGAAACCAAGCGCTCCAGAACTACCACGGAACAACACTTCGCCTTCTGGTGTTGTTACAGAAACAAGCGTATTGTTGAATGTTGATTTAACATGAACAATTGCCGTCTCTACGTGTCGTTTTTGTTTTTTCGTTTTTTTCTTATATGCCATGCTATCCTCTTACTATGCAAGCACCATCAACAGGGGCTTATTTCTTAGTTACCTTACGTTTGAGTGCAATCGATGCACCACGTGGACCTTTACGCGTACGAGCATTCGTTTTTGTACGCTGTCCTCTTGCAGGCAAGCCTCGCTGATGACGCGAGCCACGATAGCATTTAATTTCTTTTAAACGACTAATGTTGCGAGCGATTTCCTTACGAAGTTCACCTTCAGCCGTGTAGTTATTGGTGACTTCGCGTTGAATTGCTGCAATTTCATCATCTGTGAGATCTTTTACGCGCTTATCAAAATCTATTTTTACCTTAGTAAGAATATCACGTGACGTCTTAAGTCCAATACCAAAAACGTACGTAAGTCCATACTCGATGCGTTTACCTACTGGCAAACTTGCGCCTTCAATCCTAGCCATGCGATTTCCTATTACCCTTGGCGCTGCTTATGTCGCGCATTTCTATCACACACCACGCGAACAACTTTACCGCGCTTAATTATGCGACAGTTATTACACATTGTTTTAACAGATGTCCGTACTTTCATAAAGAACACTTTCTTCTAACCGCGCACTTGCCATTAACTCTTATAGCGCAATACAATTCGACCTCGTGTTAAATCATACGGAGATAGCTCAAGAGCGACTTTGTCGCCCGGCAAGATCTTGATGTAATGCATACGCATTTTCCCAGAAACATGCCCAAGAACTATATGCCCTCCTTCGATTTCAACACGGAACATAGCATTGGGGAGCGTTTCTCGCACAATGCCATCAACCTTTACTACCTCTTCTTTGACCTTATTCGACTGTGCCATACAGCATAACCCCATCTTTATACACGAAATCTTGTTATCACCTGAGGCTCGCCATCGGTGATGACAATCGTGTCCTCAACATGAGCCGCCAGGCTTTTATCTATGGTCTTAACGGTCCACCCATCTTCCATCACATACACAGCGTAATTACCCATGGTAATCATTGGCTCTAAGGCAAAAGCCATGCCAGGACGAAGGATAGGGCCCCTTCCGGGTTTTCCATAATTTAAGATTTCAGGATCCTCATGCATTGACTTACCAATACCATGACCGGCAAAATCACGCACAACTCCAAATCCATGCGCTTCTACTTCTTGCTGAATTGCCGCTGAAATATCTGATAATCTATTACCAGCCACCGCTTTGGCAATTCCCTTATCTAAAGCTGCTTGCGCTACGTCAACCAATTTTTGAGCCCGAACATCTGCAATACCCACAAAAAATGATCTTGCCATGTCAGCACAATAGTCTTGCCAGGACGCGCATACATCGACTTTAACAAGGTCGCCCTTATATAATATCTTTTTTTCAGAAGGTATGCCATGCACAACTTCATCATTAACAGAGATACAACTTACATGCCGATAGCCCATGTACCCTAGAGACTTAGACTTCAAGCCAAGCCTGATCAGCTCACTTGCAATCCAAAGCTCAATATCCTGCGTTGTTGAACCAGGAACGATACGCGGCCCCATAGCATCGAAGATGCTGGACAATAGGCGACCAGCCTGCTCCATCTTCTGCAATGATACTTTATTCTTAATATGAATCATGCTGCCTCGACCGTAACGGAACGTTTGAAATCTTCAAAGATCCCAAGAGGATCGCGATCGGCTGCCATTTCAATCAGATTGACGCCGTGATCACGATAATACTCTAAGAGAGCTCGCTCATGTTCAGAATAGACCCGTAATCGCTCTGCTATAGAGGCCGCTTGGTCATCCTTACGGATACCAAGTGGACCACGACAAACGTCACATTCCATATCTTTGCGAGGCTTTAGTTCTGATGATTTCAATGAATATACCGCCTGACAATCTGGGTTGAGACAAATAAGCCTGCCATCGAGACGATTACGCAAGACATCTTGGGAAATCACAAAATGGACCACATTAAGATGTATCTGCGGAAAATGCTCTTTAAACAGACGATCCAATGTTTCCGCCTGAGACACCGTACGCGGATAACCGTCCAGAATCACTGGCGTGCTACTTTTTGCATGCCCAGCAAACCATTGCGCAACCATAGAAGCAATAAGATTGTCTGAAACAAGTTTACCAGATTTAATGGCAAAATCTATTTCAGTCCCAATACTTGTCTTTTCTGCTATATGTTTACGACATAATTCACCAGTAGAAAGACGCTCCCATCCAAGCTCTCTGAAGCATAAAGCCGATAGGGTACCTTTACCTGAACCAGGTGCACCTATAAAAACATAAACCTGTACCCGTACGCTCAAGGCTAATTCCTACCTCTAAATTTACCCGTTGACAGAAAGCCTTCGTAGCGATGCTCAATAAGATAGGACTCAACCTGAGCAGCCATTTCAAGGGCAACACCTACAACAATCAACATTCCTGTACCGCCCAAGTAAAACGGCATATTTTTGATCGTATTAAAGAGAATAGTAGGAATTACCGCCAAAAGAGCCAGATAAACTGCACCTACCAGACCGATACGAGTCAAAATATAGTTAAAAAACTCTGCGGTTTTTTTACCTGGACGTATACCAGGGATAAAGCCGCCATTTTTCTTAATATTATCTGCCAGTTCATCGGGATTAAACACAAGAGCTGTATACACAAAGGTGAATAAAATGATTGCAGCAAATTGCAGCACATTTAACAGAAGCCCCGTTGGACTAAACCATTCGGCAATATGCTTGAATGAATCATATCGTTGAGCAAGAACTGTCAAAATCCACATAGGAATCTGAAGCACAGAACCTGCCAAAATCACCGGCATAACACCCGCGGTATTGATCTTGAAGGGAATATAGGTACTTTGAGCTGCATACATACGTTGCCCAACTACACGCCGTGCATATTGAACCGGTATTTTTCGTTGACCTCGTTCAAGGAAAACGATGCATCCTATAATCCCAAGAAATACTGCTAGAATGAAGAGCGCCGCAATAACCGAAAGACTATCTTCGCGAACATAGTTAATAGTTTGCAAAAGATGCTTAGGAAATTGCGCAACTATACCGGCAAAAATGATAATAGAGCTGCCATTGCCTATGCCAAGCAATGATATTTGCTCGCCTAGCCACATGACAAACATAGCACCTACGGTCAGCGAAAATATGAAAAGCAACCGAAAGCCCCATCCTGGCTCTACAACCAAGTTGTTACGTTCAAGCAAAACTGCATACGTAGAGCTTTGGACAACGCCAACGATAAGCGCTAAATAACGCGTATACTGATTAACAATTCTACGTCCATATTCTCCCTCTTTGAGCAATTGCTCCAAATACGGTACTGACAAGCCCAACATTTGCATCATAATAGATGTCGTAATGTACGGTGCTACGCCAAGCGCAAACAATGTCGCCTGACTTAGTTGCCCGCCAGAAAACATATCCAAGTAAGAAAACAATCCTCCCAGCGTGCGCCACTTTGCAATCATTTGCTGCAACGCATCAACATCCACCCCTACGACTGGAATATGATTACCAAGACGAAAGACCACTAGAACAGCAAGCGTAAAAAAAAGTTTTTTACGCAATTCAGGAATATAAAATATATTGACGAAGTTTCTTAACAGTATCACGGCTTCAGCTCTCCTTTGTCAGTCTAACCTCACCACCAAGGTCTTGTACCATTTTTTGAGCAGATATACTGCACGCATCAGCTACAATTACCAATTTTTTTGTAAGCACACCAGTTGCCAACAATTTAACGGTAACCTGCGAATTCTGGCTTCCTTTTTTAATTTTTAGAACACCCTTTTCTACAAGCGTTGTTCTATCGACCAAATCACCAGACTCAAAAGTATCATTAAGCTGCCGCAAGGTAACTATGTATACTTCTTTTTTAAATTCTACGTTGCTAAATCCGCGCTTAGGAAGTCGCCTGATAAGAGGTGTTTGACCACCTTCGTATCCACGACGAACATAGCCGCCTGAGCGAGCTTTTTGGCCTTTATGACCCTTACCACTGGTGCCGCCTCTGCTGCCACCACGACCAACGCGTTTTCTTTTTTTAGTAACCGAAACTAAATTATGCAGCTTTAACATTCTTGGCCCCAACCATTTCCTGAACTGTCATACTTCTCAGCTTTGCCAAGTGAGTTGCTTGTCTTAATTTTGCAAGCGCATTGAGTGTCGCCTTAGCAACGTTTTGCTTATTGCTAGAGCCAAGCGATTTTGCCAGAACGTCTTTAACGCCAAGTGCATCCATAATTGAACGCATTGCGCCACCAGCAATAACGCCTGTACCTTTTGAAGCCGAACGGATAATAACCCTGCTTGATCCATGAGAACCAAGAACAGGATATGGCACCGTATCACCACGCAAAGGCACAGCTATCATGTTTTTACGGGCTTTGTTGGTTGCCTTAGCAATTGCTGCTGATACTTCACGGCTTTTGCCTAGAGCGATACCAACATTTCCTTGCTGATCACCAGTGACGACAAGCGCCGAAAAAGATGACCGTTTGCCACCTTTAGTCACTTTGGTCACACGTCGCACATGCACAACGTGATCGACCATGGTAGACTCTTTTTTATTTTCTCGTTTTTCTGCCATTATTTTATAGCCTTATATCAAGATCAGAAAAATGGATTAAATTTCTAAACCACCCTCACGCAAGCCTTCTGCCAGAGCCTTAACTCTTCCATGATATAGGAAGCTGCCTCTGTCAAAAACTGCGGCCGTAATACCCTTATCCTTTGCTCGTCTTGCAAGCTCAAGACCGATCGCTTGCGCAACAGCCTTTTTATCGCCTGAAAGATTCTCAAGGTCTAATGATGAACAACTTACTAGGGTTACTCCCGCAGCGTCATCAATAACCTGTGCGTATATATGTCGCAAGCTTCGAAATACTGATACGCGTGGACGAGTATAACCACCTTGTTTAAGATGCGCTCTTACTCGGCACGCCCGACGATTTGTTCTCTGTTTAAATTTTCGATGTGACGCCACGGTTTTTGCCCCGTATTAACCAAAAAATATTATTTATTACGAAGATTTAGTCTTACCAGCTTTACGAACCAGAACTTCAGTTGATAACTTGATTCCGGTGCCCTTGTAAGGCTCTGGTGGTCTTAATGCACGTATTTGACTACATACGTGCCCCAAAAGCTCCCTGTCTGCTGACTTGAAGGTCAATTTTTGACCCGGCTTGTCAAGCTCAAGGGTAACTTCTTTAGGAAGATCAAAGTCAATTTTATGACTATATCCCAAACTAAACGTGATCTTGCTGCCAGACAATACGGCTTTAAAACCAAGACCATTAATTTGTACTATTTTCACAAAATCTTCTGCTGCGCCCTTAATTTCGTTTGAAATAAGCGCGCGATGCATACCCCATACTCTATTGAGCTCTCGGGATTCAGTGTTTGGGCTCAAGAAAAGCGCATCATTTTCTACCGAAACCTTCAAGTCGCTTGGCACCACATAGATGCCTGCTGCTCGAGGTCCCTTGTAATGGACTTCATTGCCCTTAATTGTGACATTCACCCCGGCCAGCGATATAGGCCTTCTGCCAATTTTTGACATAGCTAATTCCTGTTACCAAACGGTGCAAATAATTTCACCACCAACGCCCAGCGCGTTAGCAGACTTGTGAGACATAACGCCACGATTTGTAGTCAAAATAGACAATCCCAAGCCACCAATAACCGGCTTTATAGCTCCAGCGCGCGCATAACGTCTGCGTCCTGGAGTACTGTAGCGAGTAATTTCGTGAATAGCAGACTCGCCATCTACATACTTAAGAAAAATCTTAAGCGCTTTTTTCACCGTTTCAGCATCGTCTATAATCTCATAGTTTTTAATAAAACCTTCTTGCTTTAAAATCTTGGCGATTTCAAGCTTGAGATGAGAAGATGGCACGACGACAAACGGTCTTGACGCCATAAGACCATTTCTAATGCTGGTCAACAAATTTCCAATAGTATCAATCGACATGATAACCCTTATTGTGATAGAAGCCGCTCTACCAACTTGTTTTTTTTACACCAGGAAGAAGCCCATTAAGAGCGTTTTTCCTGAAACATAAACGGCATAGCAAGAACATTCTCATGAATCCTCGAGCTCTACCGCACAACTTGCAACGATTATATGCCCTGACGGCAAATTTCGGCTTTTTATTAGCTTTTTCAACTAGCGCTTTTCTCGCCATAATCCTACCTTAACCTAATCTCGTTCTTTGCAAAATGGCATGCCGAACTCTTGTAAAAGAGCTCTTCCATGCTCATCACAACTCGCCGATGTCTCGATAGTCACATTCATGCCGTGCATTTTCTCACCGATTTCATGATCCATCTCGGGGAAAATTGTCCAGTCGCGAAGACCCAAATTGTAATTGCCCCGTCCGTCAAAGGCGCGTGGCACACCACGAAAATCACGAACCTTAGGAAGCGCCAAATTGATAAGACGGTCAAGGTACTCATACGCCACTTGGCCACGAAGTGTTACTTTGACCCCTATAGGCATGCCTTCACGAAGCTTGAATCCTGCTATCGACTTACGAGCATACGTACGCACGGGAGTTTGCCCAGTAATAGCTGAAATTGCTTTAATAACGCTCTGCAAGGATTTGCTGTCAGCTACAGCTTCTTTTACGCCAACATTAACAACGATTTTGTTAATCTTAGGAACTTGCATTACATTGCTCAGACCTAATGTCTTTTGCAAATGCGAACGAATTTTTTGAGTATATAACTCAGCGAGTCGAGCTCTATTCATTCTGTTTTTACCCTCTTAGCACGGCCGTATTAAAAAACTTTTTTACAACGATTACACATACGAACCCTGGCACCCTCTTCAGACACCTGAGTGTTAACACGGCACGGCTTACTGCATGAGGAACAGATAGGCATAACCTGGCACATGTTAAGGTATGATTCTTGCTTTTTAATACCGCCCGTTTCGCCCTGTTTACGAGCTTTTACGTGACGAGTAACAAGTCCACATCCCTTAACAATAATTTTATTCTTTTTAGGCAAAACCTCAACAACTGTGCCCTGGCGTCCTTTGTCTCTGCCATGTAAGACTACAACTGTATCGTTTTTTTTGACCCGCGCTACCATATTATAAAACCTTTATAAAACTTCTGGCGCCAAGGATGCAATTTTTGTATATCCCTTGGCTCTGAGTTCACGCGCAATCGGTCCAAAAACAGACGTTGCAACAGGCTCATTCTCTTTAACAATCACGATGGCATTATCACCAAAACGAATATAGCTTCCATCTTCTCGGCGGAATTCTTTATGCGTTCTGACAATAACCCCCGTTACAACATCACTTTTTTTAACTAGGCCACCTGGTCTAGCTTTTTTCACAGCGCATTTTATTCTGTCACCTAAATAGGCATAGCGCTTGCGCGTACTACCAATGATGTGAATACATTGCACTTCTATTGCGCCTGAATTGTCAGCAACTTTCAGACGAGTTTGCTTTTGAATCATAGGTTACCCTAATTTACCTTCGTATTAGTCAAGAGACGCAGCTTTATTGACGACACGCGCCAAATACATATACTTCGTCTTTGATACGGGGCGCCCTTCATAAAATTCGATGGTGTCGCCAACACGTGCTAGCTCTTTCTCATCATGAACTTTATATTTTTTTGTTGTGCGCACCGTTTTTAAAAACTGCGAATGAGTAAATGTTCGAACAATTTCAACCACAACGGTTTTATCCATTTTGTCTGAAACAACCTCACCCGTGTAGAGCTGCTTTGGCATTTGCTCTGTTTTATTCATACAACACCTTTGTTGTTATCCAACATTCATAGATCTTAAGCAACTGCTTGTCTAAGCAACGTTTGCACAAGTGCAATATTGCTCCGCAATTTCTTAAACTGTGAATAGTCTTTAATGTGTGCCGTTGAAGTGTTGATTCTTAAGCTGCAAAGCTCTTTACGAAACTCATTGAGTCTTACTCGTAAATCATCAACACTCAAACGTCTTAATTCGTCTCTTAAATCGCCACGTTTCATCGCGCACCATTTTTAAATATTATAAAGCGCTAGCATCTGTTGATTCAGTTTCTTTTTGCAAAGTAGCTGAATCTGCTGCTTCTCTTTTTACAAATTTAGTCTTGATAGGTAGCTTGTAAGCTGCTTGTTTAAAGAGCGCTCGAGCTGCTACTTCATCAAGACCGGAAATTTCACAAATAACGCGGTCACGCTTTACAACTGCAACCCATTCCTCTGGATTTCCTTTACCCTTACCCATACGAGTTTCGGCCGGCTTTTTACTCACCGGTTTATCAGGAAAGATACATAAGAATAGTTTACCTACTTTTTTGAGCTTGCGCGACATGGTAACACGTATCGATTCTATTTGTTTGGCAGTAATCCAAGCTGGTTCAACAGCCTGTAATCCATAATCGCCAAATTGTACCGTACGCCCACCTTTTGATCGGCCAGCTCTCGTACCGCGATGTACTTTTCTATAACGTACTTTTTTAGGCATTAACATGGTTTTAATCTCTTACAGTTTTTAACGATATTAAGCAATCTTGAATCCACCACGACAGATCCAGACACTTACCCCTATAATACCGTACGTTGTTTTCGCTTCTGCAAGACCATAGTCAATATCAGATCGCAACGTATGTAATGGCACCGACCCAAGTCGCAACCATTCATCACGCGCAATTTCTGCTCCGCCTAAACGACCCGCACAACGAATTTTAATTCCTTCTGCACCAGCACGCATTGCATCAATAGCTGCTCGCTTCATAGCTTTTTTAAAGCTTCCACGACGAACTAACTGCTCAGCGATGCTTTTGGCAACGATAGTTGCATCAAGTTCAGGACTTTTAATTTCCTGCACCGAAATTTCAACATTTTTCTTGCCAAGTTGTGTAGAGAGATGTGACCTAAGAGATTCAATTTCTTGGCCTTTTTTACCAATCACAAGCCCTGGACGTGCTGAAAAAACAACAACACGAACACTGTTACCCGCTTTTTCTATCTCAATACGAGCAACTTCAGCATGCGCCAGTGCTTTATTGAGGCATTTACGTATAGTAAAATCTTCTAAAAGCATTTTACCATATGATTCGCGAGCAAACCAACGAGCATGCCAATCACGATAAATACCAAGTCGAAATCCTAGAGGGTGTACCTTTTGTCCCACGCTAGACCTCTTTCTTATGTACAGGTTCGACAATAACGCTCATGTGACTCAACCGCTTACGATACGGATTTGAACGCCCCATGGCTCCTGGCTTAAAATAACGAATGATAGGGCCTTGATCTATACGCACTTCTTTGATGTATAGATCAGCAGCCTCTAGCGATTCTAGATTTTTTGCATTGTCCGCAGCCGATTTAATAACCTTACGTACAGGAACTGCACGCTTTGCAGGATAGGTGGCTAACCAATCAAGCGCATATTTAACACCCTTGCCCCTAATAGCGTCCACAATAGGACGCGTCTTATAAGGGGATATGCGAATATAACGGGCTGTAGCTTTAAACGACATTCCCTAAACCTTTAACTCTTCATCGATACGCGATATTCATATAGTACTAATGTACCGACATTTTTAACGAGAGCAAGAATTACCTATTCTTACTCAGATGCGCCGGCTTTACGTTGTCCGCTATGCAACTTGAATGTTCGCGTAGGCGAGAATTC
Source organism: uncultured Pseudomonadota bacterium (assembly GCA_964533545.1). Classification (GTDB taxonomy): domain Bacteria; phylum Babelota; class Babeliae; order Babelales; family Vermiphilaceae; genus JAFEAZ01. Next base: position 28,148 of record CAZHJT010000004.1, read on the forward strand.
GCCTAGATAATGTCCAACCATATTTTCTGTTACGTACACGGCTACAAATTTTTTGCCGTTATGAACAGAAAATGTAAGGCCAACAAAATCAGGAACTATCAAACTCCTGCGCGACCAGGTCTTAATTGCATCTCGCTTGCCACTGGCCTTCGCCTTTGCCACTTTTTCTAAAAGTGAGGGCTGAATATAAGGCCCTTTTTTGGCAGACCTTGTCATGATTTACCTCTTAAATTGATCGTTGCTCTATGCTCTACGACGCCTGATAATGAGGGCGTTCTTACGAACACGGGTACGAGTTCCCTTACATCCCTTGCCCCATGGACTTACAGGGTGAGAACCGGACTTAGAACGACCTTCACCACCACCCATTGGGTGATCGACAGGGTTCATAGCCATACCACGTACTGAAGGACGGAAGCCTAAATGACGAACACGTCCAGCTTTACCCCACGAAATGTTTTTATATTCACCATTACCAAGTACGCCGACTGTCGCCCAACAATCTAGAGAGACCATGCGTACTTCACCAGAAGGCATTTTTAATGTAGCATGCTGCTCATTTTTTGCGACAAATTGAGCAGAAGTACCAGCACTACGAGCAAACTTACCGCCTGATCCTGGCGTAATTTCAATATTATGAACAGTGAAGCCTATCGGTATGTTGCGCAGCGGAAGACAGTTGCCGTCTTTTGCTTCTGCTTTTTCACCAGCAAAAACTGGGCTACCAACCTTGAGTCCTTGTGGTAGTAGAATATATTTCTTAGCGCCGTTAGCATACACCACAAGGCCTATGCGAACGTTACGGTTTGGATCATATTCAACAAACGCCACTTTTCCAGGAACATCACGCTCAGCTCTGTTAAAATCGATAAGACGATATTTTCGCTTAGCGCCACCGCCACGATGACGTATGGTAATGCGTCCATGCGCATTTCGCCCTGAGCATCTTTTGCCGCCTTTTACCAGGCTTTTTTCCGGCTTTTGGCGCGTAATATCAGACGTATCTAAATACGTTTGAAAACGCAGTGCCGCACTTCTTGGTTTTCGACCATGTATTGCCATAAAATATCCCTAATCTTTCTTGTCTGCGTTGACCGCACTGTGTGATTGGGCAACACTGGTGCTTGTCTGCTCAAAGAAATCAAGAGAATAACCCGGCGCAAGGGTAACTATAGCTTTCTTTGTTTTTGAACCAACGACGATCTTTCTGCCAACTCTGCGAACTTTGCCTTTGCGTACTGAAACTCGTACTTCACTTACTTCAACATTAAACAGTCTTGTAAGAGCTTGTTTAATCATCGGCTTATTAGCATGAGGATGAACACGCAACATTAATTGCTTGAGATCACGACTGACTTTGTAAGCCTTGTCAGTCATAACCGGTCCCAATATAACATCGTAGATTGTTAAATCCATTGTGACGCCACTTCTTTAAAACGATCAACATCTTTTGAAAGCACAAGCCAATAATCGCTGTGCGCTAAATCAAATGCATTAGGTTGATCAAAAAACAACATACGAACGCTTGGTATGTTAGCAAATGATGCATATGTTGCCACATCATCAGGTGCCACAAACAAAACAACTTTTTTATCTACAAGACCAGATTGCTTCAGCGCTGCGTATGCTGCTGCCGTTTTAGGCCGCTCTTGATTTGATTCCCAGTTAAGGGCTCCAATAACACCTTCTGACAGGCGTTCTGTAACCAATGCGCCCAATACTGTTTTCTTTGTGTTTTGTGGTAAACCAAGCTTTCTTACCCGTGCTTGAGGCCCGAATATAACACCACCACCTCTCCATAAAGGAGAACGTGCTGATCCAGCTCGAGCTCTTCCTGTACCTTTTTGCTTCCAAGGCTTTTTGTTTGATCGTGAAGTCATTTCCCCACGATCTTTACAAGCAACAGTCCCTTGGCGCCAGTTTTGCATAAGAGCTCTCACCCACAATGCAAAACCTGTTGATGCAACACGATTTTCAGGCGCTTCGCTTAACCCAATCTCATCAAAAGAAAGAACACGAAGCGCATCATTTGTCATACTTTTTTGTGACTTTATTTTATTGCTCATATGGCTTTACCTATGCTTTACGAACAAAAACAAGTGAGCCTGCTTTGCCGGGAACTGATCCTCTTACAACAAGAAGGTTCTCTGCTTGCTCAATACGTACAACTTCAAGATTTTTCGCTGTACGTTGAACAGCTCCCATGTGACCAGGCAATCTTTTACCCTTGATGACTTTACCTTTTGCTCTCATAAAGCTCAAAGCACCAGGCGCTTTGCCCATAGTGGAACCATGTGATGCTCGTGCACCAGCAAAGCCATGTCTTCTGACAACACCAGCAAAACCACAACCTTTTGTAACG
>CAZHJT010000004.1:30519-40077 GCA_964533545.1 uncultured Pseudomonadota bacterium
CCAGAAACATCAACATTGTCTCCGGTTGCTACGAAAATATCACAGGTAAGCGGCGCGCCTACAGCCACATTTTCTATGCCGCTCTTCAGCCCTACTTCGCGCATCGCGCTGAAATACTCGGTTGGCTTCTTAAGCCAATCGACCGAAAAAGTCTTGTCAGAGTAAGCGTCTCTAACATGCCCAATCTGCACAGCTTCATAACCGTCTCGATCTTTTGTTTTGATCTGGGTCACTACCCAGTTTGCAACATCAATAACGGTTGCTGGCACAACTTTGCCTTGGGCAAAGAGCTGAGTCATGCCAATTTTCTTACCCCAAAGACCTGTAACCATGTGGATGACCTTTCAGCGTCTATTTAATCTCAACGTCAACACCAGATGAAATGTTGAGCTTCATAAGCGCATCCATGGTCTGGTCTGACGGCGCAACAATATCTAAAATACGTCTATGAGTCGTTAACTCAAATTGCTCACGCGATTTCTTATCAACGTGTGGCGAACGCAACACGGTGAAACAACGTCGCTTGTTAGGGAGGGGAACAGGTCCCATGAGCTGTGATCCTGTTCTTTTTACTGTCGAAACTATAAGCTTAACAGCCTTATCTAACAAACGATGGTCGTATGATTTTAAGGTGAGCCTAATACGCTGTTTTTTCATCAATGACCCAGTTATTCTATGATCTCAGTCACGATACCAGATCCGACAGTTCTTCCGCCCTCACGAATTGCAAAACGCAAATCCGTACTCATAGCAACAGGCGCAATTAGCTCAACGACTAATGTCACGTTGTCACCAGGCATTACCATTTCACGACCAGCTTCGAGCGTTACAATACCAGTAACATCGGTTGTTCTGAAATAGAATTGAGGACGATATCCAGTGAAGAATGGGCTATGACGACCACCTTCATCTTTGCTTAAAATATAAGCTTTGCATTTGAATTTCTTGTGAGGCTTAATTGTGCCCGGTTTGGCCATAACCATACCGCGTTCAATTTCTTCCTTCTTGGTTCCGCGAATAAGCAAACCAACGTTATCACCAGCTTGACCTTCATCCAGAATCTTTCTGAACATTTCAACACCGGTAACGGTTGTTTTGATATTAGCACCGAAACCAACAATTTCGACCTCTTGGCCAACTTTGATAACGCCAGTTTCTATTCTTCCTGTTGCAACGGTACCACGACCTGAGATCGAGAATACACCTTCAACCGGCATCAAGAATGGTTTATCTACTTCACGCTTTGGAAGCGGTATATGCGCATCAAGAGCGGCAACCAGTCTTTCAATTGCTGGAGCGCCAAGTTCATCTTGATCACCAGCCAATGCCTTGGTAGCTGAACCACGAATTACTGGAATAGTTGCTCCAGGGAAATCGTATTTAGTTAACAAGTCGCGAATTTCTTCTTCTACCATATCGATCATCTCTGGATCATCGACCATGTCACACTTGTTCAAGAATACAACAAGCGCAGGCACGTTAACGTTCTTAGCAAGAACGATATGCTCACGAGTTTGTGGCATCGCACCATCAGCCGCAGATACTACAAGAATAGCGCCATCCATTTGAGCCGCACCGGTGATCATGTTTTTTACATAATCGGCGTGACCAGGACAGTCGATATGCGCATAGTGACGTTGGTCTGATTCATACTCAACGTGTGAGGTTGCAATGGTAATACCACGTGCTTTTTCTTCTGGCGCGTTATCAATTTCGCCAAAACCTTTAGCTTTTGCCAACCCTTTTTTTGCAAGAACGGTTGTAATTGCTGCAGTTAATGTTGTCTTACCATGGTCAACGTGACCAATGGTTCCTACGTTAACGTGCGGCTTTTTCCGCTCGAAAACATCTCTAGCCATCGTCAGCTTCTCCTAACAGTTTTAAATAGAGCCAATTATTTCTTCTCTGCTATCGCTACTTGCACGTTTTTCGGTGCTTCGCGATAACAATCAAATTCCATTGAATAACTTGCGCGTCCCTTGGTTTTTGATCGCAAATCGGTCGCATAGCCAAACATTTCGCCAAGTGGAACCTCAGCATTTATGATCTGTTTGCCACCCTTTGCTTCCATCCCAAGGATTCTGCCACGGCGAGAACTCAAGTCTCCCATCACATCACCCATATATTCTTCTGGGGTATCAACTTCAACCTTCATTACAGGTTCAAGCAGTGTCGGTGAAGCTTGCGCCATGCCCGTCTTAAAGGCCATGGAACCAGCAACCTTAAATGCTAATTCAGAAGAATCGACATCGTGATATGATCCATCATATAGTATTGCTTTAAAATCAACAACAGGGAATCCAGCTATAATACCGGATGCCTTCGCCTCTTCTATGCCCTTTTGGACAGGAGCAATAAACTCTTTTGGTATGGCACCACCAACAACCTTATTCTCAAACTCAAAACCCTTACCGCGCTCAAGGGGCTCAAGCTTAAGCCAAACGTGGCCATATTGCCCACGTCCACCAGATTGCTTGATGTATTTACCTTCAACATCAACAGGCTTTTGAATCGTTTCTTTATAAGCAACTTGGAGCTTACCTTGACGAATATCAACCTTGTGTTCGCGCTTTAAGCGATCAACAACGATTTCAAGATGTAACTCACCCATGCCTTCAATAACGGTCTGACCTGTTTCTTCGTCGTAGGCAAAACGGAAGGACGGATCCTCTTGCATCATCTTTCTCAATGCCAAGCCCATTTTTTCATAGTCAGCAGTGTTAACTGGCTCAACCGATGAAGAAATAACCGGGGTTGGCACGTCGATAGACTCAAGCAAAATAGGGTCGCTTTCCGCACACAGAGTATCGCCAGTGATAGCGTCCTTACCGCCGACCACTGCCGCTATATCTCCTGCACGAGCAACCTCGATCTCTTCTCGCTTATTTGCATGCATCTTAATCAAACGACTAATCCGCTCTTTAGCGCCAGTCCGCGCATTTAAAACATATGAACCAGATCTAAGTTCGCCTGAATATATCCGAATGAAGTTCAGGACGCCGACAAAAGGATCGGTCATAATTTTAAATACAAGCGCGCAGAAGGGCTGCGTCTCGTCCGCTTTACGCTCAACGAGAGAACCATCACTGATACGCGTTCCCACAACAGGAGGCACATCTAACGGTGATGGTAAATAATCGATAACAGCATCCAATAAAAGCTGTACGCCTTTATTTTTGAAAGCAGTACCACAAAAAGCAGGCACTACTTCTCGCTTAAGAACACCTTTACGCAATGCAGCCTTAACCTCTGCAACTGAGACTTCTTGCTCGTTTAAGAACTTTTCGGCAAGATCATCATCAAAATTAGCAGCGGCCTCAACAACATTGAGACGCATGCTCTCTGCTTTTTCTTTGTATTCTGCCGGAATATCATGCCATGCAACCTTGGTTCCTGATTCACCTTCGAAGGTAGCCATTTTCATAGTCAGCAGATCGATAATCGCGCTGAAATCTTCTGACTCACCAACTGGCAATTGCATAGGAACAGCGCGTGCAGCAAGTTTTTCATTGACATCATTGACGACCATGAAAAAGTCAGCACCGATACGATCCATTTTATTGGCAAAAATGATACGAGGAACCTTATAACGGTTCATCTGCTTCCATACCGTTTCAGACTGCGGCTGAACACCATCAACAGCACTGAAAACAGCGATCGCGCCATCAAGCACCCGTAAAGAACGGCCAACTTCGATCGTAAAATCTACGTGGCCAGGGGTATCAATAAGGTTGATTTGATGATCACGCCATGAACAAGTCGTTGCAGCAGAAGTGATCGTGATACCACGCTCACGCTCTTGCTCCATCCAGTCCATGGTAGCAGCACCCTCATGCACTTCACCAATTTTATGGGAAATACCTGTATAAAACAGAATGCGCTCGGAAACGGTCGTTTTACCCGCATCTATATGCGCTGCGATACCAATATTTCTATACTTATCAAGTCTATTGCTACTCATTGCTTTCTACTTCCTACCAAGCGTAATGGGAGAATGCGCGATTAGACTCTGCCATACGATGCACATCAGACTTCTTTTTAACCGCCGCTCCACGACCTTCTTGCGCTTCAAGAAGCTCATTGCCAAGCCGAACACCCATTGTTTTTCCTGGGCGCTGGCTCGCTGCAGCAATCAACCAACGCATTGCAAGAGCATTTGCTCTGTTTGGCGCAACTTCTCGAGGGATTTGATACACGCTACCGCCAACGCGTCTTGCGCGTACTTCAACAGCTGGAACAACCTGCGCAAAAGCTCGATTGAACATCTCAAGCGCTTTGTCCTTGTCTCCATTGCTCTTTTTGAGCAACATCCCTAGAGCATCGTACACTATGGTGCGCGCTGCGTTTTTTTTGCCGCAGTTCATAATTACATTGATAAACTTCTGTACAACCTCTGACCGATATACCGGATCAGCGCCTATACATCTTTTGGCAATCTCTCGTTTACGTCTTGGCATAGTTTATTTCCTTATTTTGGACGTTTAGCGCCGTAACGTGAACGTGCCTGTTTACGATTTTTAACACCGGCTGAATCAAGCGCTCCACGAACGATATGATATTTAACACCGGGTAAGTCTTTTACTTTGCCGCCTTGGAGTAACACTACAGAGTGTTCTTGCAAGTTGTGGCCTTCTCCTGGAATGTAGGCTGTAACCTCAAACCCCGTCGACAACTTAACACGAGCCACCTTACGAAGTGCCGAGTTAGGCTTTTTTGGAGTAGTCGTGAAAACACGTGTACAAACGCCACGAGCCTGAGGAGCTCCCTTAAGGGCAGGACTTTTTGACTTAGCCTTGCTCTTTTTTCGTCCCAATCGACACAGCTGATTGATTGTAGGCATAATCGGATATCCCTGAACGCACCACGTTATATGTGGTGGAAAATTAATGTAAAACAGCGATCTTCTTCTACTAAATATATAAAACGTCATGAGACATGACTGTCGAGTATTTTACCCTTTTTACGATTTTTTACAAGAGAAAGACCGGCCAAGTTGTAGCTGGAAAGCACTTTTTCTTTTCTTAAACAAGCAATGGGTACTCTTACAAATACACGATTTTCGGCCCATTGACAAGTTCTATCGATTATTAAAGACATAGACGTAGGGCTCCAATGATGCTACGTTACTGATACAAAATTGTCAGATACCCCGATAGAGATGCCTTTTCCATAGACTTAAGGAGTTTTTATGCCCCCTTTTATATGCGCTCTTATTCTTGTTATGCAAAAACTATTTTTTGCAGCCTGTGGTATTTTTGGCATAGGCTTTGTTATCGGATTTCATGAGTTTGGCCACTTTATCTTTTGTAAACTTTTTAATATCGAGGTCCCATCCTTTTCAATAGGCTTTGGCCCGCGCCTTATTAGCAAAAAAATAGGTGAGACCGAGTTTTCGATTTCTGCTATTCCCTTGGGCGGCTATGTTGAAATTGGCGGAGCTGCCGAAGAGCAAGGTCCTCTGACCGAGCGCTCTTTCGCTCGTAAGCCTTGGTACCAGAAGATGCTCGTCATGATCGGAGGCATCAGCTTCAATATCATATTTGCCTATGTAGCCTTAAGTATCCTTTTCATGGCTGGCATGCCAAAATCACCGATTATGTATCCCGCCAATGCCACCACAACTATCGCGCTGGTTACACCTGACTCACCCGCATCACAGGCTGGCATTGCTCCAGGAGACATACTTCTGCAAGTAAACGAACAACAGGTGACGCACGCGCAAGAATTTATACAACAGATCCGAGCAAACCCTAAAACAGCCTTTTCATTGACGCTGCAACGCGCCGACGGTACCCAGCAGACCGTCCAGGCTACTACCAACGAGCAAGAGCTGTACGGAAAACCTGTGGGAACCCTAGGCATTATGTTCGATATGGCACCAATAGCGCCAATGTCATTTTTCACAGCCCTACAACAAGGAGCTGCAATGACGAATAGCATGATCAAAAACACGTTTTACGCGTATAAAAATATCATAGGGAAAAAGGATATTTCCCAGGTAGGCGGCCCTATTATGATCATTTCGGAAACGATGACCGGCGCAAGCAAAGGAGCAAAAATATTACTTCTGTTTCTTGCCTTTATTAGCATCACGCTTGCCATACTCAACTTGATACCATTGCCAATCTTAGACGGCGGGCAGATGCTTTTTTACACCCTAGAGGCCCTTATTCGTCGCCCTATACCGTTTAATGTACGCTGGTACATCCACGTTGCCACCTGGGTCGCGTTTATGATTCTGACGGTCTATTTAAGCATCAAAGACATTGTGCGCATTGTAAGCCCTTATTTTGAGTCGATTAAAGCAACTCTTGGGCTTTAACACTCATCGCTTTCTGTTGGCATAAAAAAAGGGACGGTTTAATAACCGTCCCTTTTTGTGATCTTTTTTGAGCAGAAACTACTCAGCTGCCTGAGTTTTTTCTGTTGCGCTGGCAAATTGCGCTTTGTGCGGATGTTCGCTACCAGCATATACTTTGAGCTTTTTGATAATCTGAGCGCTCAATTTGTTCTTTGGCAACATACGAAGCACCGCTAGATTGATAAGCTCTTCTGGGCGCAGTTGGCGAGCTGTTCTGGTCTTATAACCACCCATCCAACCGGTATACTTATCGTAAATCTTATCGTCCCACTTTTTACCGGTCAAAACAACCTGTTCCGCATTGATAATGACGACATAATCACCACCATCGGTGTGATGCGTAAACTCAGGTTTATCTTTGCCACGGAGCATATCAGCAAGTTGTGTTGCTAGTCTTCCAAGAACTTTGCCTTTTGCGTCAATCAGCTTCCATTGAGGATTTCGTTCTTCTTTTTTCATGAAAAACGCTTTATTCATGTCCATTTAAAAAACCTTTTCTTGTTGCCCACAAAGGGTCCCGTATAGTTTTAGTACTTGCTCAAAATAGTGAGGAAAGCGAACGAAGCTTTAATCGTTATGGTAGGCTAAAATCACTGCTTGGTCAATATAAATAGGCTCAAAACCAGAATCTTACGAGCTATAATTGCACATTACCTGAATCTTGCCTACACTGTTCCAAGGTTATCTACCCTCTTCATTCGATTGGACATTAAAATCTATGCAAACCCAACACAAACTCGGTTTTTGGTCTGTTTTTGCCTTGGTTACCGGCAGCCAAATCGGCACCGGCATCTTTGTCTCTTTAGTCTCTTTGGCGCCCTTTGGGCTTTTTAGCTTGGCCGGATGGGCTGTGGCAGGCCTTGGTGCCATTTCACTAGCATTGGTTTTCGCGCAATTATGTGCCTGGATGCCCAAAACCGGAGGTCCTCATGTGTACGTCCATCAAGCATTTGGACCAACTGCCGCCTTTTTCACCGGTTGGACCTATTGGGTTATTTCATGGGTTAGCACAACCACGGTTATCGTTGCGGCAGTGAGCTATTTAACGCCATTTTTTGGCAACCATACGACAACGAATTTGATGCTAGGAATTCTCTTATTAGTGGCAATCACCGCTCTTAATTTTCGCGGCGTTTCGACCGCAGGGCAAGCAGAATTCGCCCTTACCATGCTTAAAATTATTCCTCTTGTCTTTGTGCCCCTGTTGGGTCTTTGGTACTTTAAGCTTGAAAATTTCACGCTTGACGCAGCACATGCTTCGCTATCTACAGGACAACTCTTAAGCCAAGCAGCACTCATAGCCTTTTATGGCTTCATTGGGCTTGAATCGGGAACAACACCGGCTGCATCGGTCGAAAACCCCTCAACAACGATTCCTCGCGCTGTTGTCTGCGGAACTCTCTGTGTAGCAGTGCTTTATATCCTCAATAGCGTTGGCATTATGGGTATTATGCCAAGCGCAGAACTTATGCACTCGCAAGCTCCCTATGCTGACGCATTACGTTCCCTTATTGGAGGCAACTGGCACCTCATCTTGTCGCTGATTGCATCGATTATCTGCATAGGCACTCTCAATGCCTGGATGCTGACCAGTGGCCAAATTGCGTTGGGGCTTGCGCAAGACGGCTTCTTGCCAGCATTCTTTGGGCGCACTAACAAATATGGCGCTCCCTACATAAGCTTGGCTATAAGCTGTGTGGGTATTATTCCTTTACTCGTCATGACAGCCAGCAATACCTTGGCTGCTCAAATAGATTGGATTGTGAATATCTCTTCAACCACCTTTTTATTCGTCTATACCGCCTGTTGCCTGGCATTTTTTAAGCTTCTTGCTCAAAAGCATATTCCCACGAGCTTCTCTGCCCTTGCCTATGGTTTTGTGGCTCTTTTGTTTTGCGCATGGGTTATCTATGCAACACCGATTGCCATTCTAGCCGTTGCAAGCCTGTTCATACTGAGCGGAATCCCCCTTTTTATACGCGCCTATCGGACCTTTTGACAATACGCTCATAAGCTTTAAAGTCTATTAGGAGAGCCATCGATCTAATAGTATTAAAAAAGCGCAGGGTTCATTATGTTTGGGAAAAATTACACCTTAGAGATAAAATTTGATAAGGCGTCAGTGATTGCTGCTATCGCTTTTGTGGGTGCATCATGCGCCTGTTTCATGATCAGCCAAGGGCTTGCCCTTTTTATCCGTGGTCACAAAGATTATAGGCTGCCGCGCATAAAAGGCCTGATCATGCTCGTATGTGGCCTATGCTTATTGGCTGCCAATCTGACCGCTGTATTGCGCAGCGACACCATCGCCGCAAAGATTGCTGAATATCTTGAACATATTAAACTCTAACGAACGCACTGACCCAATCAGCATAAAACTTTTGACGGGGAAAAATATGGCGCTCTCATTCTCAAAACAATCGCTTTTCTTGGTTGCCCTCCTGTCGTTGCTACCAATAGATTCTGTACACGCAAGCGATCTACCCATGCTTCAAGAAGCTGGCTGGCTCGATGGTCTTCCCAGCCTGTTTCGAGCAGGAGCTGGCTTTGCCTGCAGTACCGGCGCTGCTGCAGCATTGGCAGCAAGTGCGTATATCCTTGCACGTAACTATACAGTCTCTACAGTCACGACTTCAGATACACGCAAAAAATCATACCTACCACCACGTGAATTTTTCTGGTCTATGACAACCGCCGCAGCCTGCATTGCTGCGCTATACGCGTTAACCGCCACCACTTGGTCGTACCAGACATAAAGAAGTTGAACCGCAGATCGTTATTTTACCAAGAGGTCTCTAGCGCTATGCTTTTATCAAGAAAAAACGCCCTCACAGCAACCTTATTCACCCTCGCCAGCACACTCACAGCTCAGATTCACGCAGCAGGGACATTGGTGCCAACAAAGTACAGTTTTAATAATGAGCTAAAAATAGAACTATCCATAAACCCCGAAACGCGAGAGTTTGCCAAAAAAGCTCTACCTGCTTGTGCTGTTGCCATTCCCGGAGGAAGCGCCAGCCTCGCATTTTTTTCAATCGCCCCTTTCAAACTCATCAAGAGCGACAAATCTATCAGTGACTTCGATGTGTACGCTCCTACCTTGGTCGGCTTAGCATTAGCAGGCGCTACCTGCTGGCTGGTTTCACGCATTTTACAACAAGAAGATACCCAGGCCGATGCCACCGAAAACAGACCAC
>CAZHJT010000004.1:40185-41369 GCA_964533545.1 uncultured Pseudomonadota bacterium
TCAGTGAAACTTACAAGAACCCCTTTCCATTGCCCCTACTTTGTGCCAAATCGTACAATTAGGCAATTTGTAAAAAATATGTTTGCTGGTATAATTATTATATGAAACATGTTTTTTGATCAGCATAACAGAGAACAAGCTATGTTAAATAAAAATATAAAGTCAGTGAGATTTCTTATCATCTTCCTAGGTGCGGTAGCTTGTCACGGCTCTCATGCCATGAGTGACATGCGCAATCTATTAGGCTCTCTTATCAACGCCCCAACCACAATGTCTAGCGTCTTCAACAAAATTACCGTATGTTCATGGTTCGGCGTGAATCACACTAAAAATTCAGCGAAAGAACTAATCAGAGACTCAAGCCACGCAACAGCAGAACGCATAGAAGATATTAATCAAGGCATAGAATCGCACATCTCTAATGCTGGCCTCTGTAGCGTTGCGGCGTTTTCTGCTGGCTTAGGCGTCTATCACGCTATCAACAACATAGATGCTGATAAAAAACCTGAACAATCAGCTAGAAAATTATGGTTCGGTACTGGACTAGCTTTCTTTAGCACCGCTTTTTTATATACGAAATATCGCGGCATTGAAAACAAACGAGCGCAAAGAGCGCTTAATAGGCCTAATACGCCATCAGCAGCTCCTGTCACACCCAGTCAAGCAGCTATGCCTACCGCCGCAATAAGCTCGCTAACAACTACAACTACAACTACAACTACAACTACGAGTGCGAGTACAGTGACAAATCAACGGCAACCGAGCATGACGAGCAGTTCGTTCTCTTTCGCGGGATGAGAGCACTCCAAAACTCAGTAAAGGGTCGAAACGATCATGAAACAACATTCAAAAAAAGCTACCCTTGCTCTTGCAACGTTGCTGGCATTAAGCACCGCCTGCCCCCTGTCAGCCTGGTGGGAAGCTACCGTCAAGACCGATACCACAGAGAGTATGAAACAGGCTAAAGAGGTCATTGCTGAATTAGCAAAGCTCTTTCCCGTTAAACATATCCTCAACGAAATGCGCGTCGTTCCCGTGTATGCCGTAGGAACAACACTGCTCATCGCGTCGGTAAATATGTACTGGCAATCATTGAACGATTACTTGAACATAACTGAGACGGACCCTATAAAATTACAAGCGCTACGCAAAAGAGTTTTAGGGAAGCTGAAGGCGGGACTCGT
>CAZHJT010000004.1:41379-45173 GCA_964533545.1 uncultured Pseudomonadota bacterium
CTTTTCCGCTGTAGGAATCGGCACGCTCTACAAAAGCCATTGTTTGGCTGCATTGTGTACCGGCTATAACCCAGCCCTTGTATCGGCGGCGCCCGTCGCTGCATAACTTTTAAAAAAGCTTTGTATGTACTTCAACTGATCACACAACATGATGCTATCCGCACAGGCAAGATGTCAACGCTTTCAGGCTTAGGCTGTTGAGGACAAGCTGTCGCTCTTTGAGCCATGGCAAATTCGGGCTCAGCTTCTGCCAATAAAGGTTGGCATGGCGCGGGTATGAGTTGAGAAGTTTGCGTGGCATGCTTATCGTAGTTGTCTATAGAAGGCGCATCTGAACATAATGGTTTCTCCTGAGAAAATGGATCAACGTCATCCCAATCAAGCGGCCATACCTCCATGCTGTTATCTGCTGAGGCAACAACAATCACATTCTTATTAAACTCACAAACTGCAACGCGCGGATCATTAGAAAATGGTATTTCCGGATGTGCCTGACGTGTAGCATTAGTTATAGCTTTTTGTCTTGCTAGCATTCGCGCTATAAATTGTATATTTCCATCATCGAGCCTTGCTCTTATAGTCATCGGATTCGAATGAGGAACGCCTTTTTTCGTGAATAGCTCATTGAAGCCATGAGCAGCAATATCTTCTTCGTCTTTGCTCTTATAGAAACGATGAATATAAAGACAAGGGTCGTTTTTCTTCACCCCAAAGCAACTACGCGGCGAATGGTAAAGATTTGTATCAAAGGGAGCCTCAGGGCAGCTTTCTTTACAAAAGCCTTTATAATACGCAGGCCCATGATATGCATTAATAAGCGCAGCAAGCGGTGGAAGTAATTTGGTTGCTTGAATGATTATAGATTCTCTTTTGTTAGAAACATCAGATGCTACTATGCCTTGTATGCCAAGACATAAAAGTATGCTGTATTTGATTGTCAGGCTAACATTGGATCTCTTCGGATACCCTGCCAATCTAGAGTTGACGGTAGTGCAACTTTCAGAGATAGTGTTTGGATTCCGAAGAACTCTATTTTTTAACATGGCTCATCACTTTCCAATAGAACGATTAATCTCACCACTATGCTCATGTTTAGCGTGGGCATTGATCATGCTTTACTTCAACTGACCGCACAGCATGATGGGTTCTGCCTACGCTGATGCTGAGCGGATGGAGCATCGACTTCACAATCCAGCGGCCATACCTCTATGCTGTTGCCTGCTGAGGCAACAATCACTTTATTATTACACTCACAAATCGCAACGTGCGCCTCATTAGAAAATGGTATTTCCGGATGCCTCTGCCGCATATATTTAGTTACAGCTTCTTGCATCTTCAGATACTTGATCGCTATCTGTTTCTTTCCCTCGCCTAAAATTTGCAACGCAGTATCTGGACACGAAACCCCCTTTTTCTTGAAGTTGGAATCGAATACATTAGCCATAGCAAGAAGATCTTCAGTATTTTTGTGTCTGTAAATACGATAGATACGGAGTATGCAATTTTCATCATCAATAGGTTGATCATCCGCACAAGGATGCTTAAGCATGAAAATCTGTGACACGTGATGGATTGTTCTGTCATACCGAGGATGGGCGCTATTACCACTTTGCCTAAAAAAACCTTTATAGTACGCAGGCCCGTGATATCCATTAACAAGCGCAGCAAGCGGTGGGAGCAATTTGGTTGTTTGGGTTATTATAGATTCTCTTTTGTTAGAAACATCAGATGCAAACAGCCCTTGTATGCCAAGGCATAAAAGTATGCTGTATTTGATTACCTGATTACTAGTGTTCGACATAGATTCTCAATTTACAACAGAACGATGGATCCCCGATTGCTCGGGGATGACCCGGAGTTTCTTTTGGACGTACAATTTTTAAGATAACGTCACTCTTACAGGAAATAAGATTTTGTGCGTGTTAAGGGTACCAGCACTAGGCCGAAAAACGCTCTTTTACCAGCGCTTCAACATCGCGCATCTGCTTAGGAATCTCATCACTCAAGCATACGGCGCCGCCGGCAACAATCCAATAGTTATCCTCAATGCGAATCCCAATACCTTCTTGGCGGATATAAATACCCGGCTCAATCGTTATGACATCACCCTCTTGCAACGGAACGAGGTTATCACCAACATCATGCACATCAAGCCCTAAAAAATGGCCTATGCCATGTGGCATGTATTGATCATACCCGCCATGATCAGCAAGATATTTTTTAGCCAAATGGTTTAAGGATTGCTCAGGATGCTCTTTGTTAGAAAGCCACATGCCTGGCTTTGCCAGATCGGCGATGTAAGATTGCACATCAAGCACGAGCTGATACAACTCCTTTTGCCGTTTGGTAAAAGAACCAGATACCGGATACGTACGCGTAATGTCGGCACAATATCCCTGTACCTGCGCACCAATATCAACAACAACCAAGTCACCAGACAACATGGTGCGGTCATTGCTGTGGTAATGTAAAATGGTGCCATTGACACCACTGGCCACGATGGAAGGAAAGGCCATGCGCGCACCAGAACCGGTGATCATATATTCAAGGCTTGCTTGAACTTCTGACTCATTAACGCCGTCAGCTATTGCTTTTCCTGCCGCTTCTTGTGCTACGGCAGTCACTTCAATTGCTCGAGAGATATATTCAATTTCTTCGGCTGTTTTTGCACGGCGCATACTCGCCACGACAGGCGAAATATCAACCAGGCGCTCAGCCATGCCAGGGGTCATGCTTTGCAGGCGCTCGACAACAAAACGTTGCCCTGCGAAAGAATCTGATGAGTTTTTGGGGATACAGGTAAACACAGAGCCGCCGCTTGCCACCACCGATGCCAAACGAGCTCGTAGATACTCATATTCGGCAGCTGCAAAAAAGGGATGCATCTGGTAGCCGGGCACCTTTTGCCCCAAATAGGTGATGGTATCAAACCCAATGATGCTGCTATTGTTCTGCTCAAGCGCAACGGTCGCTGGTGCAATCCAGGTCGCACGGTCAACCCCGCACTGCGGAAGGTATAACGTAGACGCTCCCTCAAGATCTAAGAGTGCTACGGCAGCCGGCTCTTCAAGCCCGGTAAAATAAAAGAAGCTGCTCTCTTGTAAAAAACGTACACGTTCATGCTCAAAGCCGGCACAGAGCAAAACAACGCTGCCTGCCTGCGCTTTATTCTCAGCTTTTATCCGAGTTATAAGCTCCTGACGACGGAGCGTATACACAGAAAAATCTTGTTGTTCATGCATAAGGATACTCCTTGATCAGTTAAAATGGTCGACGCTCGGATAATGCTTTATATACCGTAAGTCTATCTATATATTCGAGTGATGAACCTACGGGCACGCCGCGAGCAAGACAAGAAACAAGCAGCTGCTTGTTGGGTATTTTACTCACAATATAGGCCGCAGTCGCCTGGCCTTCTGGTGTCTGGTTTGTAGCCAGAATAAGCTCAGTGACCTCATTGTTAAGACGCTCGATCAACGGCTCTATGGTCAACTGTTCAGGCCCTATGCCATCGAGTGGACAGATTGCGCCACCCAACACATGATAGACGCCCGTGTAACCACCCGTCTTTTCAATAGCGATCAGCTCTTGCCACGACTCAACAACACAGATCGTTTTTTGATCACGGGTAGGAGCTGAACACCAACTACACGGATAATTAACCTCTTGCCATGAAAAGCAGATCGTACATTTAGTAATGCGCTGCTTAGCTTCAAGCAACGCTTGGCAAAATTTCTCGGCACGCTGAGGCTCCATATTCAAAAAATGAGCAGTCACGCGGTAGAGATTCTTAG
>CAZHJT010000004.1:45183-51093 GCA_964533545.1 uncultured Pseudomonadota bacterium
GCACTTGCTGTAACAATTTTAAAAATGCGTTCAGCGATGGCAAATCTGGATGCATCGTTACGCCCACCCTAATTTCTTTTGGAGACCGGTCTGCGCAAACGCCAAAAGTGTGCTCATGAGAATATACAAACATACTCCTGATGCCCAGTTAGCCGAAAAGACTGCCAACATAAGACCTAAGGCAACGAACATAATGCGCTGATTTGTATCTTTTGCCGCAAAGAACTGCGTTAAGAATGAAAGCCCGAGCAACACGGGAATTACATAGTACGGATCTTGTGCGGATAAATCATCAATCCAGCCAACAAAGGGCGCCTTGTAGAGCTGTATTGAGTTTGAAATCATAGAACTGAGCGCAAGAAAGACAGGCAATTGGAGCAACGCTGGAATGCAACCACCAATACCGGGCAAGCCATTTTTTCTAATAAGCTCTTCACGTTCTCTGGCAAGCTGCTCAGGGTTATCTTTATAGCGCTGCTGAATGTAGTTAAGTTTTCGCTGCATCTCTGCGCTTTTTTTCTTCCCTTCCTGCATGCTGTGCGAGCTTTTTAACGCAAACGGCAAGAGCACAAGGCGTACGATGAGCGTTAAGATAATAATAGCAAAGCCATAATTACCGAGATATCCTTTGAAAAAGACCAACAACGCCAAAAACATCTTTGCAAGCGGCGCCAACAACCAAGAATAATCGAATGTTTGTTCAAGGCGTCTATCAACAGAGGCCATAGCTGCTAGCTCTTTAGGCCCGAAGTAAAAGGTAAGATGCCATGTGCTTGCTTGCTTAACAGCAGGTCCTTCAAGAACTGCTTGCAAGTCAACATCACCCGTCACTTTACTATATGCGTGCTTTACAAAGCTATCGGCATCATTGACCATTGCTTGCACAAAATAACGATTGTCGGTACCAAAAAAGGTTGGTGCAAACCAGCCTTTATTATCGACGAGCTTCGCCCGTGGAACCTTGGTCAAAGAACCACTTTCATCACTAACCACAATCGTCCTGATGTCACGATCAAGGATATCAGGCATCACCGGTGCCGGGAAGAAAAGGCGCGGCTGAACAGTAGTACCTGCCTGCTTTGGCTGTACGGTTAAAGCAAGGTCAACCTGATAGCTTTTTTTATAGATTGTGAACTGCTTGCGAATGAACGCTTCGTCCGTTTCTGCTTCATAGATAAGATCTACGGTCTCTTGCTTGTTAGTGCGCTTAACCAACGTATAGAAAAAAGGAGTCTTATCAGCAAGTGCCACCAAAAAGCAGGTATTTGCACGGTTGTCGCGCATACTCGGAAATATGGTCGCTATTGTGCCCATCTCATCGCCAAGCTGACGCTTAAAGCGCAAACGCTCTAAGGCTGCGCCATCGGTGGAAAAATCATAGAGGGCGTTATCTGTCTCAACAAGCGTTGCAACAGGAGAGGTCATGCGTTTGGCATCAACAAAATCGACCTTCGTCATAAATGGTGACTGCGCAACGAATGATTGCCCCGGCCGCTCAGGCTCAGTC
The DNA here is from genome assembly GCA_964533545.1 of uncultured Pseudomonadota bacterium. Classification (GTDB taxonomy): domain Bacteria; phylum Babelota; class Babeliae; order Babelales; family Vermiphilaceae; genus JAFEAZ01. The sequence continues at coordinate 46,691 of CAZHJT010000004.1, forward strand.
CCCACATTTTTTTTGGGACCCATGATATATTCCAAAGCCCATGAGGTGCAGATCGCCAACGCTATAACTACTATAAGATCTTTTATTTTCATACAAATTCTCTTCACCTGTTACACGAAACAACCGTAGGACGCTTAATACAATAGAGCTCTTTCTGAAATAGAGATCTGATATTAAAGAGATCAAATCAGTTTCTAGCGTATCAAATAAACAACCATTGCACCAGAACGAACGTAATGACTAAGGTGATACAAAAAAGTGTCAATAAGCCATACGCTTGATTCATCTTTAAAGAAAGGGCTTTCGCATGAGAATGCAAAAACGTCAATTTCGTATCGGAGAGCTTGCAAAACATCTCAATGTCAAAAAATTCGTTATCCGCTTTTGGGAAAAGGAATTCGCGTTGCGCGCAACGCGCTCGGATGGCGGACAACGTTTTTATAATGAAGATGACATACATAGTTTTTGCATTATTAAATCATTGCTCTATGAGCAAGGGTTTACGATTGCCGGAGCGCGCAAGCATCTGCAAGAAGCTTCTCTTGCCGCAACCAGCCCACGCTTACCCGAGACCCCTGTCACAGCAAAGGCTATTCCAGACAGGTCAGCCTGGCAAGGAGGGTCTCACAAAACTACGTTGGAATCGCATGATACTGTAGATCTTAAGCTGCAACTGGATGAGCTTAAAAAACAACTACTCGCCCTGCGAGAACTTTTGTAAAAAAAATGGACGATACTTATTGCAGCTCGTTATTTTTTCCGTTATCGTAATCTTTTACCGTAAGCTTACCGTCTACATTTTAACGAAAAAGAGCACATGTACAAAAAAAAGGCGCACATACATTTTGTTGGCATCGGCGGCATTGGTATGAGCGGCATTGCGACTATTTTACGCAACCAAGGCTACAGTATTTCCGGATGCGACTTAGATTTAGAGCAAAAAAGCATTCTCGATCTACAAGCATTGGGTTGCTCTATTTTTCAAGGAAATAACACACCGCACTGTCAAAACCTCGAGATTGATATTCTCGTCTATTCATCAGCAATAAAAGCGCAGGACCCAGAGATTATTGCTGCTCAAAAACGTGGTATACCTACGATTAGCCGTGCTCTCATGCTTGCTGAATTGATGCGAACAAAATATAGCATAGCGATTGCAGGGTCGCATGGAAAAACAACCACCACTTCGCTCATCTCACACTGTCTGCTCGAAGCAAATATGGATCCTACTGTCGTAATTGGCGGACACCTGCACGCTATATCCTCAAATGCTCGCCTGGGCAAAGGTGATTTTTTAGTTGCCGAAGCTGACGAAAGTGACCGCTCCTTTTTGCACTTACAAGCAACGATTGCAATTGTGACCAATATCGACCTTGAGCATCTTGAAACCTATACGGACATTGATGATATCAAAAACACCTTTCGTCAGTTTTTGAACAATCTGCCTTTTTATGGCAGAGCAATTTTGTGTGTTGATGATGAGCATGTACGTTCGTTACTGCCAATGCCACACTTGAAAATAATCAGCTATGGCATAGAGAACAAGAGCGCCGACATACAAGCTCGCGCTATCGATCTGCAACCTGATCACACGCTCTTTACCGTATGGTCTGAACAAGAGCAACGCTCATTGGGAAATGTTCGCCTAGCAATGCCCGGCATGCATAATGTGCTGAACGCGCTTGCCGCCATTGCGCTCGCCCAAGATCTTGGCATTCCTTTTGACAGCACCTCACGAGCCCTTGAAAGCTTTAAAGGTGTTGATCGCCGCTTTAGCTACCGTGGCACCTATAAAACGAGTGTTATCTTTGATGATTATGGGCATCACCCTAATGAAATTCGCCAAACACTCCTGGTAGCACGCCGACGCACTCGTGGCAAACTCATGGTGGTCTTTCAACCACATCGCTATAGCCGTACACACGCATTATGGGACGAGTTTGTTAACACACTGCTTTCTCACCCCATTGATGAACTGATTCTGACCGATATTTATGCTGCCAGTGAATCCCCTATCGCGGAAATAACGAGCGAAAATCTGGTCAAAGCGCTACGCATGCGTAACCCTGCGTTTAATATAACCTATGTCCCTTTTGAAAGGCTTTTGCCACAAATTCAGCATACGGCCACCGATTTTACCGACACTGAAAATCTTATTCTCTTTCTTGGCGCCGGTAAGATAACCAAGCTTTCAACAGCACTGGCCAAGCTTTCTGACAACGCGTAGCAACAATAAAGGGCTCTTCTGACAGGAGAGCTCTTTAGCTTCAAAGTTAACCTTAAACATTCACTTATATACAAAAAACTCTTTATTTTAGGTGCTTTTTCTTGCTACAGTCATAGAAAGAGTAGTTTTAAAAGCACCCAGCCCTTCAGGGGCAACCTATAGGAGTTTATCTTATGAAGAAGCAGTATTCTTATACTTTCGCCCTTGGTATCTTTATGGGGCTTGCGCTGACAACTGGTACCCACGCGGACGAACAACCGATGGCACGCCAACCACGCCAAAAACGTTCGTGTCAAGAGAGGGCTGATGCAGCACGAGAAAAAGTATTGGCAAAATGCCAAAAACGTCGCGCAGAATCTGGCCAACAGAAACAGCATAAATATTCGTGCGATGAAATAGCGAATCATGTACATGCAAAGGTTTTAAGAAAATGCGAACAACGCAGTGCTCGAAAAGCTGAAGCTCAGACACGTGGTACGTATAAAAAACAGGGCAAGCGTAGTCGCCGCCACAGATCGCAAGAATATATCAACCCCAACGTCCAACAAGTATCTAGCAGTATGCCTAGAACACAAGCAATGTCTCAACAAATACCCGTCATCATGCAAGCTCCCGAAAATTACAACACAGGAATTGTCCCGCCACACTTGTTGCCTGAACAGAGTGTCGTTGAGACATCTGAATCCATAGTTGATGTTTTGTAAAGAACGCAAAAATCAACTAACCACAGGAGTTTCTGCATGAACAGCTATCTCAAGCAAACTTTTTTCTTAGCATGCTGTATAACAACTGGTGCAGCAATGGCGGAAGCTAAGTATTTTGCAAGAAATGATACAATGCCACGACAAAGCAACAGGAATACTTATCAGTACAATCTTGATAAGATTCCTGAAAATCGCATCCATGACGCTGCTCTGCAATCGCCCTATGCTGACAGTCGTCTGCACCTTGATGTAGAAAATGATCTCATTAATGGCCAGCCTGAGCTGCCACACTACCTTGCAAAAGAGGTACAGGGGTCCTCGATGATGGCTCGAGATAAAGAATTTAAGCAAGAACGCGCTGTAGGAGGCGCCGTACGGCCTGAAAGTCCTCTCGCCAACGAGAAGTAAAAAAGGAGTCTTTCTTATGAAAAGAGTATACAACTATCTCATGTCACTTTCATTGCTTGTAGTGATGAGCTGCAGCATCGTTGAAATGACACATGCTGCTCGCGTGTATTACGATTATGCCGATGATTATGGCGACCGCTATTACAATGACTATGACGATGATTATGGCGATGATTATTATTACCGTGACCGAGATCGTGGTCGAACAGCCCGAGGCATCCTTGGTGGTGCTGCAACCGGTGCGGCACTTGGCGGGTTAGCCGGTGGCGGCCGTGGCGCGGGATATGGTGCCCTTGGTGGCGCCCTATTTGGCGGCCTTGTCTCGGGTATGTAAGCCTTAGAGAACAGTTGCCAAAACGATACAGGAAAAAGCTCTCTCTGCTGCTTGTTTGAAGCGAACAGAGAGAGCTTTTTATGATGATTTAACAAACATTACGTTCTAGTATTACTTGTCTCGAGTATTGTCAAACCTAAGCATATATGGATAAGTGAAAGGATATCTCTCATAGCACAAATCATGGAATAGCTCGTTCTTCCCTTTTTCAGTTAATTTATACCATTCGGTCAATTCGTTTATGGTCCGCAAGTATACATCTACATTTTTATTGTATTCGCACTGAAGCAGTCTCTCCTTTTTCTGACTCGAGCCTTTAGGCAAAGGTTGAGGAGTAAGACCTGCACTCTTGAGAGGTTTAGACTTATCCCTGGAAGCAACATTCAAAGCAGAACCTGCTGCTGAGGAACCTGCTTTCTTCTTCTGAGGAGTTGCGCCTTGTGATGCTTTTTTGCGATAACGCCAGACATTCCAGCCGAGCAAACCTGTCGCTCCGAGGAACAATGATGCACCAAGAAAAACATTCCCCTTGGTGAGTCGCGTATTTTCTCCATCTTTAGCCAAAAGCGGCTCATTATATTTTACTCGAGCGCTTGTAAAGAGAGATTGAGTTCTGTCTTGCAACCCTGTTACAAACGAGCTACAGGATGAGGCAGACGGAAAGTTCAATCCTGAGAGGAACAATGATGCACCAAGAAAAACATTCCCCTTGGTGAGTCGCGTATTTTCT
>CAZHJT010000005.1:0-47845 GCA_964533545.1 uncultured Pseudomonadota bacterium
ATTCAACGCTGCTTGAACATAAAGAGAGCGGCAAGCGCGTGCTGTTGTTAGGTGACGCACACGATCAATACATAGAATTGATGCTCGGCTATTGCGAAACATTAAATCCCAACCTTGTGCAAGCAGTTCTTTCTACATTGCATACTGCTAAAATCCAACAAAAGAAAGCATTAACTGCTTTTGCGCAGAGCATGCTTGCAAGTTCTAATAAAAAAGCTAGCCAAGCAGTCGTAATATCAGAAGCAACTAATCGTGTCCTGAGAGATCTTTGTAACAACGAGCTGGATTCTACCTTAGAAGCAGAAACCTTTTACGTACTACCTCAACTATTTATGAATGCCCTTTTAAGATCTGCGTCACAAGCACAAGAGCAAGCCGCCATTTTTGCAAACTCTCTTCAATCTTTTGGCGTCGATAATAACTCCTTAGTATTTGATAACCAATTTCGTTGGGTAGCTGGCGACACACTGCGCGATACCAACCAAGATCTGTTATTACATCTCATCAAGGAGGCTATGGTTGAAGATCTTGCTTCATTTAAAGCATCATTACCTGCTCACATAGCAGGCATATCTGTTGGCGACGTACAACAAGATATTCAGCAATATCTTCCTCTCTTTGCACAGCTAGATATTGATGATTCAGATGCTACAGCAGCCCTAAGGTTAATTGATGAAATGCTCAAAACTGGTAATGTCTCAGACAATACGCCGATTATTGATCTAACACTACAATTACAAGAGAGCGATCCAGCCAAAGCCCAAGCTCTGCATTCTTACTTACATAGATTCAGCGCTCATAAATTTGATCTTGAATTGCTTCTGTACGCTAAACTCTTTGCAGATGACCCAGCCCTTAAATACCTCATCATTAATGCTGGATTTGAGCACGCTAATTTTGTAAAATCCAAACTATTACAAGATGGTTACACGGTGGTAGAAACCAGTGGTATGAACGTATTTGAAACAGATGCGTTTAAACAAGCATCTCCTGAACAGGCGCTATCTATAATTGCAGAGACGGTAACACAAGCAAAAGATCAATCACCGCTTGCGCTCTTGCCGAATCTCTTTTCAAGGTAAGGGCCAATCATGAAACAATCGCTATATTCCCTACTCCTTGCCCTGATCTTTGCAACTAACACACTGCCACTGACGGTTAATTCAACATTGCTTGAACATAAAAAGAGCGGTAAACGCGTGCTGTTGTTGGGTGATGCGCATGACTATTGCATAGAAATGTTATTCCGGTTTGCTGTTACTATACCCGCACACCAACAATTCACTCACTCTACACGTGCTACTTTTGACGCTATCAAACGACAGCAGGGAAAAGCATTTGCTTCGTTTGCTGCTAGAATGTTTGTTGATAACAATAAACAGTATTCTGGCTCAATGATGATTTCTGAAATTAGCACGCGTACTTGCAAAAATTTCATCTCAAGCAGCAACAGTAAATCATTAGAAACGATGTATATGCTGCCACACTTATGTATGGAACATATAGCTCAATCAGGTTCCACAGAGGAAGAAAAATGCATGCTCATTGAACAAGCCATGAAGCAAGCTCAATCAAAGAATTTTGGCAAGAATGCTTTTCAACTTCCTAATGAAATGATTTTAATAGCCAGCAACTGCTGGCGAGATAATAGCCTCACCTGGTTATTACAGAGCTTTAGACTAACAGAGGATCTTGTATCATTAAAAAAAACGGTACGCCCTGACATAGCAGCTATCACTATTGATGATCTTAAAAAATTTCTGATGACCTGGCAGAAGCTCTTTGCAAAGATGCAGCACAAAGAAACTATCACGGCTCAATTCTTAACCTTTATTGAAAATGCAATACAAGCTGGCCACATTTCTGAAGCCACTACCCTTATTGACGCGGCAATAACATCTCGACAAGACAAAGTAGTTCAGGAAGTCTTTTATGAGCTCGCATTAAAACTCTTAAAAAATATCTGCGATGTCGAGCTGCTTCACTCTATTCGATCGTTTGAAAAAAATAATCGCTGCACTTATTTAATCCTCAACGCCGGTATGAAGCATACTAAGCATATCAGAAATTGTTTAATGAAAGATGGTTATCATATCGTTGAGCAAAGAGGCAACCACGCACTGCCAAGTACAAAAATTGAATTGATTTCTTGTGATCAGATGCTTACGTTGTTTTCGCAAACGTTCAATGAGCTCGAAAAAGAATCGCCGCTTGCGCTCTTGCCAAAACTCTTTCAAGCGTAATCACACTTTGCGCTTAAATTTCTTCTCAATCTCATACAGGCTCATCAACCAACCGGTCGGACGACCGTGAGGACAGGTGAGCTTGTTTGGCGTTTTTTCCAACTTCTCTAAAATATCGATCATTTCTTGCTGTGAGAGAATGTCCCCCGCTTTAACGGCCGCTTTGCAGGCCATCTGTGCACGCATATGATGATGCATAACGGTTGCAAATTCTGCAGCCGTATAAGATTGATATTCAACGATCCATGACACACATTGTTTAATGAGTTCATCAAGCGGCATGTTCTTGGCATGTACCGGCGTGCTGCTGATCATCAGTTGATCGTAACCACAGACGGTAACACCTAAACCATTCTCACGCAAAATGGACAAATGTGGCTCAAGCTGCATTATCTGATCGCGCGCAAGGGTTATGATGTGCGGAACAATAAGTTGTATTGTAGCGGGAATATGATTCGCTTGTGAAAAACTCTCATATAAAATACGTTCATGGGCTGCATGTTGATCCACCATCCACAAGGCATCGTCACGTTCTACGAGAATATAGGTTGTGGCGTATTGCCCGATTACGGTATAACCATGCTCGGCGGGAAGTTCTTCTTGTGCGTAGTGTGGTGCTTGGGGGGTATCAAACGCTGACTGTTGTGCCGATTGCTGTGTCTGGGGTAACGTACTCGTGTGTGCATATACAGGTTGTTGCTCTGTATCGCGGTATTGTTCTGACATGAGGATCGATATGGATGACTGAGCATCTGGATTAAAGTCTTGAGCCTGGATCCCCGTTTTCACGGGGATGACCCGGAAGGGGTCCGCAGATATTGAAGCGCGTGTTGCCAGCTCCTCACCCTTCTGCACGAGGGACGATACAGCGCTGTTCATAGTAGCTACTGTGCTATCATTAAAGAGCTGACTCGGTTGTTGATGCGTCAGTTCCTGCTGCCAACCACTACGCCATGTTTGTTGTGCAGCGTTAACAATCCGGTCACCATACGGCGCAAAGGAATGCAGCCGCTGGATAGAACCATCAGGCAATAACCCAGCGTTCAAGTGCACGGGCTTTTGTATAACGCCCGTCAAATGTGCTTCAAGCGCTTTTTGTACTGTCTCTTGAATCAGTTTTTCAACGATGCGTGGGTGTAAAAATGCAATCTCTTCTTTCTTGGGGTGAATGTTAATATCAAGCTCACATGGGTCGATGGTCAGAAAAATGCAGGCCATGGGATATCGCCCGGCAGGCAGCACATTCTGATATGCTTTCAGCAGGGCACGAGCTAAACTACTGTTCTGCACCCAGCGGTTATTAACAAAGAAAAAGATTCCTGAACGATCATACCGCGCATGCTGATGGTTCGAGACAATACCTTGAATGGCGAGAGCATCAGAAAGCCTTGTATCTTCAAGGTCGATCAGATCTCGCGCTATGGTACTGTTCCACAGTTGTGCACACCGATCACGCACCGATGCTACTGCAGGGCAATGGAGTACGCGGTTTTTATCGTGCACAACGGTAACGCTCAGGTCAGCATGGCTCAAGCAGAATGCTTGTAAAAAGTGCTGTATCTGATTCCATTCAGTCTCCCGTTTTTTCAAAAATTTTTGACGCGCCGGCATATTGTAAAAGAGATCAGCCACCTCGATACGCGTGCCTGGATTATGTGCAGCAGGTGTTTCGTCAACAATGGCACCATCACGTATGGTCAAAGCAACCGCAGACAGCTGCTGCGTCTCTCGCGTGACCAGCTTCATATGGCTGACAGCAGCAATACTGGCAAGCGCTTCACCGCGAAATCCAAAGGTGGTAATGTGCGCCAAATCATCGAGAGAGCTTATTTTGCTCGTCGCATGTTTTTCGATGCTCAGCCGAGCATCCTCGACCGACATGCCGCAGCCATTATCAATGATGACCATGCTTTTTTTACCGGCATCCTGCAGGTCTAACAGTATATCGGTAGCACCTGCATCGTAGGCATTTTCGACCAGCTCTTTGATAACGTTACAGGGACGCTCTACAACCTGTCCTGCCGCTATTTTTTGCGCCTCAATAAGCGACAACCGTTGTATGCGTCCCATAAAACCTTATGCTTTGATGACGAAGTTAACTAATTTACCAGGCACATAAATCACTTTGACAACGGTGCTATCCGCAAGCCATTTTTGAGCAGCTGCTTCAGCAGCTTGCTTAATCTGCGCCTGCTCTGCTGTCACTGACACAGTCACCGTGGTACGTAATTTACCATTGACCTGTACGGCGATAACCACTTCATCAACGATGGTCAATGACTCGTCGTACGTAGGCCACTCACATGCGGCAAGCTCTTTACCGCAGATCACCTGCAACAACTCATTGGCCATGTGTGGCGCAAGCACCGACAAACTGACCAGTATTTTTTCAATTGAACCCTTGCTCAGCTTCATCTGCTGTGCCGTCAGATCATTCACCAGTTCCATGGCTGCTGGAATTGCGGTGTTAGGCTTAAACTGCTCCAAACGTGTTTGGTACTGCTTGAGAAACAGTGCTACGCGTTTTTGCGTTGTTATGCTCTCTTGTTGACCATCGGCAACCCAGTTGCTGGCATCGGTCAAGAACAGCCATAGACGATTGACAAAGCGTCTGACACCATCAAGCCCAGTGTCTTGCCATTCACAATCAAGCTCTGGCGGCCCCATAAAGAGTATGTACATACGCAATATATCAGTACCATACTGGTCAACGATCTCATCAGGGTTGACGCCATTGCCTTTTGACTTAGACATTTTTTCTACCGCGCCAGACACGGGCGAATATTTAAGTACCATGCCTTGGTTAAACAGATGCGTAAATGGCTCATCAAATGGCAAATGTCCTAAATCGTGTAGTACTTTAACGTAAAAGCGCGAGTAAAGCAGATGTAAAATTGCATGCTCGATACCGCCGACATATAAATCGACTGGCAGCCAGTACTGCATATCCGCTTTGTCCCATGGCTTGTCTGCTAAGTCAGGGTTTGGATACCGTAAGAAATACCAACATGAGCCTGCCCATTGTGGCATGGTATTCGTTTCACGTTTTGCAGGACCTTTACAGGTTGGGCAGGTTGTATTGACCCAGTCGGCAATCGCTGCAAGTGGTGATTCTCCTGTACCGGTCGGTTGATATTTTTCAACTTGCGGCAGCTCTACCGGCAACTGATCTTCTGGCACTGGAACGACATCACACTGCTTACAATGCACTAACGGTATCGGTTCTCCCCAATAGCGCTGGCGTGAAAATACCCAGTCACGCAAACGATAATGTGTTTTGCGCGTTCCAAATCCTTGAGCAACAGAATGTTCTATAATTGATGCTTTGCCCGTCGTATGCGCATCAAGACCATCACATGAACCGCTATTCATTAATAAGCCATCACCTTCATAGGCTGATGAACGTATGTCTGCAGCATCGGATGTTATAACCTGCTTTATCGGGAGATTAAAGGCTTGTGCAAACTCGAAGTCACGTTGACAATGAGCAGGTACGCCCATGACAACACCAGTACCATAGCCTGGTAAAACGTAATCGGCTAGATAGAGCGGAATCTGCTCATTAGTAAGTGGATTGCGCGCATAGGATCCGGTAAAAATACCCGTTTTCTCTTTACTTTCAGCTACAAGACCAGCAGCGCGTGCTCGGGCCGTTTCTTGTACATAGTTCATAACCTGTGGCGCATAATCGGGATGCGTTATGCGGTCAACCAATGCATGCTCAGGAGCCATTACCACAAAGGTTACCCCATAGAGTGTCTCAGGACTTGTCGTATAGATTGGTAATGGAATTGCATTACCTTTGCTGTCAGTGGCGGTAAAGAGAATCTCCAAGCCTTCACTCTTGCCGATCCAGTTACGCTGCATCAGTTTAACTTTTTCTGGCCATTCGAGCTTATCAAGGCCGGTCAGTAATTTTTCTGCGTACTCAGTAATTTTGAGCATCCATTGGCGAATATTGCGCTGTTCAACCTTGGTATTGCAACGCTCACAAAGCCCTTGCACAACCTCTTCGTTGGCAAGACCGGTCAAACAGGAAGGGCACCAGTTAATCGGTGTTTCCGCTTCATACGCAAGCCCTGCTTTAAACATCTGCAGAAAGATCCACTGTGTCCATTTATAGTAGGCAGGGTCACAGGTTGCCAGCTCTTTACGCCAATCATAGATTGCTGCTATATGCTGCAATTGGCGCTTAAAGTTTGCAATATTTGCAGCTGTACCAACGGCAGGATGAATACCTTTTTTGATTGCGTCATTTTCTGCAGGCAAGCCAAAGGCATCCCACCCCATCGGGTGCAGTACGTTATACCCTTGTAACCATTTTATACGTGCATAGACATCAGAAAGCACGTAACCACGCCAGTGGCCAACATGGAGCCCTGAACCTGATGGATAGGGGAACATATCGAGGCAATAATATTTCTTACCATGACCTGCCTGCCCTTCGGAGCCTTGGCGAAGTAGGGTCGGCTTTGCTTGGATTGGATTGGCTACCCAAATATCCTGCCATTTTTTTTCTATAGCTTTAAAATCGTAACGCATGTAAAAACCTGCCTGAAATGCTCTACAATAATAACTTTTTACAATATCTAAGAGTATGTCTTTTGATAGCGTGCGTCAAAGAGTGGACTCTGATGAAGATAACCATAATAACAAGCTTCCGGGTCATCCCAGCGCAGGCTGGGATCCATGCTGTGAACTTATTCCGTATTTTTTTGGAAATATTGATGCAGTTTTGTATATATATTCTAAACTCAAAAGACGATGATCATTCAAGTACTAGGTCCTTAATAACATGTCTTGTTGTTTAGCAAAACTTGAGGAATAATACAACAGCATGGATCCCTGCCTGCGCAGGGATGACCCGGAGAAACGCTATTAATTACCAATTAGGGAAACATACAAACATGAACACCCAAACACAAAAAACAAGCGCTCCGCAACTTGCGCCGCATGACGAGCAGATCTTAGTCGTCAAACGCACGCAGCTGTTTGCGGATGCAACTCACCCTACTTCGCCAGAGCTACGAAGGGCAAGCGCATGGCACGGCATACGTCGCACCGACGTAGATGAGTACGTCAATCTTATATATGCCCAACAAGAATTCAAACCGCGCTCGGTCATGGAGCTCGATCCGGCCTATAAACAGATTATTCCCTACATGATCTTTCGGCACAATGATCAATATTTTCTGATGCAACGCACCGCAACGACCTCTGAACAGCGCTTAAAAAACAAATATTCTCTTGGCATCGGTGGGCACGTGCAACAAGAAGATGTCGTTGGTGTCAACTTGATGGATTGGGCGCGGCGCGAGTTTCATGAAGAAATTTCCTATAGCGGCGCGTTAAACGTAACGACACTTGGCATTCTCAATGATGATACCAATGAGGTGGGCCGTGTGCACCTTGGCCTCGTGTTATTACTCGAAGGGGACTCGCCAAATATCAGTATCAAGTCTGAGCTGAAAAGTGGCCAACTCTTGACCCTAGATTCATGCAAAACGTATTATGAACATCTGGAGAGTTGGAGCAAGCTTGTGGTAGACTTTTTAGAGAACGATGGAGCTCTATGAGTATAAAGACGACCGTTGCCAGCAGTTTCGGCATGATAGGTGAAAGTGTTGTACTTTGCTGTAGGCGCCCGTATCTTTTTTTGTATAAACTGATTCCGATAGCGACCCCGGTGATACTGATCTTCTTGGCCGATATGGACCGCATGTTCGATTTGGTCCTGCACCATCGGCCGGTCATGACGGCCGTTTTTTACGCACTCATCGCCCTCAACGTTTTCTTTACCGTCTACCTGGCACGCCGAACACTCTACCTTATTCACGCCAAAGAAAGCACGCCTCACCTGGTCAGACACACCACGCTCCTCCTACACACCGCCATTTGGGCTGCGCTCATTATAGCCGGCATGTTTGCCTTTTCGCAGATGACGCAATGGGTCTATTTGAGCATAAAGAACCCATCCATTACCAAATATGCAGAATCATATCCAACACTCATACAGCATGGCGTGCCATCGCTTCTCCTGCTGCTCACCCTGTTGTGGAACTTTACCACGCTGGTACCGGCAATTATTGGCACCGAATGGGCATCACTGCAGGCGGCAATACGGCGCTCCTGCATTACGATCGGTAAACACTTTTTCACGTTTCTTCTTATATGGGTATTTTTTGCCGGGCTCGATCTGCTGCCCATTACCATACCACTGGCAATCCCACGTCAGTACCCATTACTCAAGCAGATTTTGCCCTATGCACTGCAGCTTATTATCGCCACGCTCAATACCGTGACCTATTGCGTTTTTTACCATCGCTACAAAGAAGATATACTCTAATTGCGCGTCTTTAAAAAAATTGGTTTTTTATCTCAGGAGAACGTTTATGATATTGCAGGAAAACCGCTGGATACGTAATGGCATAGCCATCGGCACTGAAAGCGTCAGACTCTTATTCCGCCACCCCATTTTATTTGCCTATGCATTAATTCCCATGTTAACCGTGGTATTCATGTATCTTTTCATGGATCCAACCTATGCCTTCATCAAACAAAACTTAGTAGGAGCAGAACTCACCTCTTTCTCAAGTGCACAGCTGGCTGCCATTGGCACCATGGCAATTGTCGTCATGGCATGCAGCACTTTTTTTGCTTGCTGTCTTGCGCGGCATACAATGCACATTTTGCGCAACCAGCCTGCAAGCATCCGAGCATCATGTACGTGGGTTATACAGCACGGCCGACAGATTGTTACCTGGATGGTAGCAGAAATCTTTTTCTCGCTCAGTTGGTTAACCTTTGCTCATCCAGTCATGGCTGTCATAGGAGCGCTCTGCGCAATAATAGGCTCACTATTCGTGCTGGGTCTTCTTTCTACCGTTCTGTTCTTTTTCAAGATACATATTATGGTGCCTATTATTGCAAATGAAACGATTGCTCTTATACCGGCCATCAAACGCTCATCACAGGTTATATGGAGCCGTTTTGGCACCTACATCGTTGCGATGCTCTGGTCATCGGTGTTGGCAGCATTACTCTTTGCTCTACCAGCAATCATAATCAACCTGCTCTTTTGGCAGTTCACGCACCACGCGGCTGGAGACCCTAAATTCTTGCAATGGTCTATTTTCTTGACGCTGCCGGTCATTACCTTAGTAAAGACGATTTTTTACCATGAGTTTTACGTCAAGCGTGAAGTTGAATCGGTAGAAGAACTCTTTACGCAACAGAGATAATCATAGACCGTAGGCGCACATAAGTTTTTGTAGAGTATCATGTGCCTGATGACAATGCGTGCGCAGCGCACAATCTCCATCAGGTGAGTCATGCCATTGCTGGCAGACTTGAAACGCTTCATCTGCTGCTTTTTGTATACGATTAACGTGCCAGATGCTCACTGCTGCTGCAGCAAGCTCATGACACCTTGGACCTGGTCGATGCAGTGATGCTCGAAAGAGTATGCCAGGGTTTGCCGCGATGCGGTTATGTATCCGCTCATAAGCCAACTCGGCTTTCTCTTGCGCAGCGTGAGCTGACCGAACAAACTCTGCAGCAGGCTCTTTATGGCGCGCAAAAGGCGTAGCTGCATCTTGGTCTACGGCTAAGCAGCACCTGTGTGTCAGCATGGCAAGGCTGATGCTTGCCAGAATAGAGAGATATATTGTTGGTTTCATAAGCCCACCTCTGAAAAAGCTAGTTTTTTATACAGTGTATGCAAAAAAAATTCCCCCAGATAGCTTTATGTGCTACCTAAGGGAAACTTTATATTGTGTTTCTGGGTATTTTTTAAGCAGTTGCTTTTTGTGCCGCTCGTAACATTTCGGTTGCATGAATACAATCAACTGCAGATTTCAAATCGCTGGGAAAAAGCTTCCAGTTCTTACAGCTTCTCTGTACTTGATCTACAAAAGCCATTCCTTCCCTAAGTTCTACTTCAGCAGCATTCTTTGAAAACAATGAATAAGAAGATGCATCATCCTCCATGAATTTTTGCACTGCTTTTTTTGCAGCCAGTTCGGCCTCAGCAATATACAGTTCGATAGGGTTGTCGTTCGTTGCAGCTTTTTGTGTGAAATATTCTGTTATAGGCTTTTTTAAAGCTTCTTTTGCTTCCGCTGTAAGCGTAACTCCGGATTGGTTGATTATGCTTTCAGCAATTGCATCATGTAATTCGTCAACTGATGCGCTTACAGAAAGAGCATTTAGCGCCAGTATGCTGATTGCTAACAACTGCATATTTTTACGTATCATAATTGTCCTTTGAGTTGAAAAAAATTGGCTTTATTATTTCTCTAGGTTAATAAGGTATAATTCCATAAAGTCTCTCTGTTTTTGCTTGTGAGCTTTTAGGATTTCTTCTTCGTGGCGCTGTATGCGTTCAATATTAGCTTTTAGAATTTCATTATGCGTAAGGTTATATGTTATTTGCCTTTTTTGTTCATCATCTTTAACTTGTTCAAGCTCAGACTTTAAATCCGATGTTTGTTCAACGATTAACTTCAATTCATTGTCTAAAAATGTAGAAGCTGCATGATCACCATTCTGATCTAGCTGATCAAGATATTTTCTTGAAAATGTTTTATCTTTTAATCCAACAATGAGAAAAAGTCCTGCTTTTTTCATGGCTTCTAGACATTCTGATTCTTGTTCATAACTTTGATATGGGTTTTTTCTCCACGCAAAACATACTTGCCATGCGTCACCAGCACTCTTCAGATCTTCTTTGCAATCCCGCATTTTTTCATCTACAAGCGTACCTCTTATTCTACCCCTAGCGCATAAAATTCTTTGTCTGCTAATCTCTTGAGATCGATACTTTATTGCAACGTCACATGTATCCAAACAGTCTTCTGCTTTCTCTTCTTCTGTTTTTAGTTTTGGCTGTGAACATTGTTCTCTAGAGATCGATCCTTGCTCAGCAAAAGACAGCAGATTAATCGTAAGCAGACTACTGATTGCTAACAACTGCATATTTTTACGCATCATAGTTTGCCCTTTGATTTTAATTTGTTTATAGCAAGCTTTACTAAAATACGAACACTGGATTCCACTACTACGCCCTGCGGGCTTCGAAGTGCAGGCCATTTTTCCAGCCGTCGTTTATCCATGCCTTCCGGCCTGGCAAACTATGGCGGACACGGCACGGGAATGACCCGAGAGGTTTATGTGTCATGCTTAACAGGTCCTGCTATACCTTTACTCGATGCAGGCTTCAAGTGTTCCATCTGCTGCTTTCTTTATACGATTAACGTACCAGATGTTCACTCCAAAAATCTCGGGCCTGGTCGGTGACGATTAGTATATAAGCACAAATACACTTAAGATTGTCTTCAGAAAGATCCGATACTGGACGTCCTCCTTCTGGCATAGGAGCAGCACAATGCAACATAGCATCACAAACCATTTGAATTTTTTTGCTTCGATCTTCTGTTGGCATCGTCCTGTTTTGTGCAAGCTTACAAAGGCGCTCTTTTAAATCATTGTTTATTTCAGCCCCAAAATCATCTGTAGCAGAGACTGTGTGAGATAGGCTGAGTATAAACATGCTCATAACTGCAACACGCACACTATTTTTACATATCATAATTTTCCCCTTGGTTTTGCGGTTATTGATTTCAAGGAAAAAGGTCCTCAAGGAGCTTTTTACACTACCTGAGGACCCTTTTTTATTTCATCGATTGATGCGTATTACTGCGCGTACATAACGCGTGCTTTTTTACCCGCGATCGATCTGCCACGCAATGCTTCAAGCAATGGAGCGGCAAGTTGCGCAGGTACAATCACAAACGTACGACGTTGAATCACACGAATCTTGTTGATCTCTTTTGCTTTAATAACACGAGAGTCTAACAAGTAGTTCAATACATCACCCTTGTTGATGCCATCTTCTTGGCCAAGGCTGATTGCGATTTCTTGGATATTCTCTTGATCGCCACCGCCTTGTTGATCGTAAGCAGTGCTTGCAGCAAATTCAACTGAATTTGATTCTTCATACCCTTTGAGTATGGTTTGGCACAACATGTTGTACATACCTTGCGCCAACTCTTGTTGTGGGCGAGCCATGAGAAGATCATAGAGTTTACGTGCAGGAACCGATTGACCAATTTTGGTGGTACAGAGCTTGTCGATAGTGCCGACAAACTGATCCATACGCATGCTCATGATGTCGTCCATGGTTGGAATATTAATTGGATTAATATCAACCTTGAATCTGCGAGCAAGGCGCTTAATGCGCTCCAGTTGTCCACGTTCAACAAAGGTAATCGCTACACCCTTTTTACCCGCACGACCGGTACGGCCAATACGGTGAACATAGCTATCTTCATCTTCAGGGAAGCTGTAGTTGATAACGTGAGTAAGGTCATTAACGTCGATACCACGCGCTGCAACGTCAGTTGCCACGAGTACTTTATACTTACCGGTACGGAAATCTTTGATCACCGCATTACGCATTGCTTGGCTCATATCGCCATGTAATGCACCAACTGCATAGCCAGCTTTGCCTAATTTAGCAGCAACTTCGCTTGCCATAATTTTAGTTTGGCAGAACACAACACCATAAAAATCGTCCGCCATATCTAAGAAGCGACGCAATGCATCAAGCTTAAATTTGCGAGGTACGGTGCAGAAGAACTGCTCAGTTGTAGCGCCGGTAACATTGTTTCCGCTAACGGAAATAGTGACCGGGTTTGCCATATGAGAATTTTTAATATCTTGAATACCACCTTTGACGGTAGCAGAAAAGAGCCAGATTTGGCGGCGTTCTGGGGCAAAGCTCAAAATCTCATCGATATCTTCTTTGAATCCCATATCAAGCATAATATCAGCTTCATCAAGAACCAACACGCTCAAATCTTTAAGGCTGAAGGTACCACGGCGTAAATGGTCATTCAAACGACCGGGTGTACCCACTACGATCTGAACACCACGTCTGAGTGATCGGACTTGTGGTTCGATAGGCATACCGCCATAAATCGACTCAATACTGATGCCGCTGAACATTGCAACCGATTGCAAGCTTTGGCAAATCTGAAGCACCAATTCACGTGTTGGCGCAACAACAAGCGCCTGTGTATTGCGCTTAGAAGGATCAATCTTTTCTATAAGAGGGATACCGAATGCAAGGGTTTTACCGGTACCGGTTTGTGCTTGACCATGGAAGTCGGTATCTTGTTTGCCTATCAATACTTCAAAAGCTCTTTGCTGGATTTCGGTAGGTGCTGTAAAACCTAACTTATCTAAAGCTTTGCGTACGGGGGCAGAAAGGGTGTAATCATTAAACGTCATTATGGGGTCACCTTATGGTTAAGTATCCATGGCACCCATACCTGAACCGATAAAATCAGCTTTTAAGCGAACTTTTCATTCGCAGACATGCATGAGAGACCATATTGCTATTAAAACATGAAACTATGCCCGCCTGGGGCACTTATATACCATACTATCTTACAGATTTAATTCTTCTTGTCAAAGCTCGATTTGCCTCATTATACCACTGAACCCAGGTTCAACCAAACCTAAAAGACTCTGAAAAAGGTCTGCCGAGCTGCCTGTTGCCCTCATAAGTTTTTATAAAAAAACCGTGCTCTGTTCTGGTCAAAAACCTGTGATTTACGCAAAAACCTGCTATATTCCCCTTTTGATCAGCACATCAAACAACTAAACTACCATGAGAGATCGCATGACTACTTTTTCTACACAATCTATGCTTTTTGTTATAGCCGCCATGCTGAGCACTCAGATCTGCACCAGCGAAAGAGGACCGCACGTGTCTGCAAGCGATGTGCAACTACTGCAAAAACTGATTGATGAAAAACGCGCCACCGTAAACTCTATTAAGAAGGTGAAACTCGACGACGGGTTTATCTGCGTACAAGCATCAGTAAAATTCCCTTCTCGGGAAGCATATAAAACATCCAAAGAGTTATTGCGATTTCGTTATGGCTATACAAAACCACAGGATGACAACAGCAACCCCTATATTATTGAAGTTCCCCTGTTGATGGGTTATAAAGAGGGTGTGTAGAGCAAGACTCGTTAAATTCCGCACAAAAATCTTAGGTCATCCCCGTGGAAACGGGGATCCAGGCTGCAAATTGGGCAGGGAGCATGCCTGTCTCAAACGTGCATGGCATGGCAAGAGAGCGATCTGCGCTGGGCAGCCTCACTAAAATGTGAATGATGGATCCCCGATTGCTCGGGGATGACCGGTTAAGAGAACATTTCTCTTTATTCACTTGTTAAATGTACAAATTCTTAGACAAATAGGCTCTGCCAGAATCGCCAAACATCATCACCGCAATGTCAGTCGGTTTAAGCTGTTTGGCATATTCAGAACCGGCCCATGCAACCGCACCGCTGCTCGGACCAGCAAGAATACCGTACTTATGTGCAAGCGTTTTGAGCATTGCAAACGCATTAGCATCACTGACCGGCAACACTTCGTCTATGACATTCAAATCAAGCATCGGTGTATCCCAATCAATACCAATCCCTTCAACCTTGTACGGCTTTGGATTGCCACCAGTAGCTCGATATGATGTTTCTGCATCAAGCGCTATGACTTTAATATTTGGGTTCTGTTCTTTAAGATAACGTCCTGCTCCAGACACGGTACCACACGTACCAGCACCTGCAATAAAGTGCGTAATCATACCATTCGTTTGTTGCCAAATTTCGGGCCCAAGCAATTTGTAATGTGCTTGCGCATTAAGTGTGCTGAAATATTGGTTTGGCATGTATGAGTTTGGCATGCTTTTGTGCAACGCTACCGCTTGGCTGTGGTAATGTTGTGGATCTTCAATCTTTTCGATCGCAGGGCATACAATAATCTGAGCGCCATACGATCTGATGGCGTCCATCTTTTCTTTACTGATCTTTTCTGAAACCGTAATAATAACCTTGTACCCTTTGATGGCGCCAATCATAGCGGTCGCTATTCCTTGATTTCCTGACGATGCATCAATAATGGTGCCACCAGGTTTTAACAAGCCTGCTTGTTCTGCTTGTTCGATCATAAACAATGCAGATCTGTCTTTGAGACTGCCACCCGGATTGAGATATTCTAATTTTGCATAGATGGTTCCTTGTGATGCAAAATCAAGCGCTACCAAAGGCGTATTACCTATAGCAGCTAAAACAGAATTGTATGGCTTGCGCATTGCTTGATGGGTCGGTTCTGTTGTGATCTGTTTTGAAACAGGAGGCACCTGATGAACTGTATCATTCTGCATAGTCGCTATCCTCCACTTAAAAATTTGATGTGCACATCGCTATTTCTTTAAAGATGCCAAATTTAAAACATAAAGAAAAGATTCTGTAGCACACTCAAATTGCATACCGTTATTTCTGATATACTATGTTTTTATAAACGCTTACACTTATTCTTAGAAAGTATATGCACCACATGCTGTATTATTTTCAGCTCTGAATACATGAAGGATCTCTATGGTAGAATTGGTCACTCTTTTTTGTAAAGGCTTCATTATCGGCCTTTCATTGGCCGTTGTTGTCGGCCCTATTGCTATTTTGTGCATGCAACAAACACTGGTCCACGGTTTTTATGCCGGTATAGCCTGCGGACTAGGCGTTGCTACTGCGGATGGTCTGTATGGTGCTATTGCCGGTCTTGGCTTAAGTTTTATTACCGAGCTGCTTGCTGCCTACCAATTTTGGTTGCAACTTGGTGGCGGATTTTTATTATGCTACTTAGGCATCGTTACTTTTAGGCGTACCATCACCACGGCAAACACGCAACCGACGGCAACACGTCTTTTAAACATGTATATTTCTACCTGCATGCTCACGCTGTCAAACCCCATGACCCTTATTCCTTTATCTGCGTTATTGGCAGCATTAGAAATAAGTAGCACCATCGACCGCTCATTACTGATGATGCTCTTATTTGCCGGTTTTTTCTGCGGATCATTGATCTGGTGGATTATTTTAACAACCGCCATAACCTTTTTAAAAACGCATATTTCACGACGCACATTAGAAACGATCAATAAGATCACCGGCATCGTTATCTGTATGTTTGGACTGAGCATACTTGCCAGTCTTTACTGGATCACTGCGGTGCCAGTATGCGTTAATCCGGCGTAACTTGAAACTTATGTGCGTAAGGCAACAACCGTCATCTGGCGCCTTGCGCGCTCTTTGTCTCGACGATATGAACAGTAGCGAACATCACACACCGTGCATCTGTTATGCGTTCTGTTGATTGCTTGCTCTGCCAAGCCATATTCATGTAACAAGTGTTGCGCACACTGTGTCAGATCGAAGAAAAGTGTGCCATCACGCACCGAAAATAGCTCGTCACGCCATGCATATTGCGCACAATGCTCTTTAAATTCTGCCGTCACTTCGTAACAACAGGCACCTGCTGCAGGGCCAAACCAAACCTGCATATCACCGTGAGCAGAGCCAAAGGCTTGTTCCATCTGCATAATTGCTTGTTCTATAACACCTGCAACCAGCCCTCGCCAACCGGCATGGACAACTGCCACACTATGCATTTTTTGATCGTAGAGCACCACCGGCAAACAATCTGCCGTCATGACACCAATTGCTATTGATTGATTGGTTATGAGAAAATCACCCTTGCGTAAAAATGGCGCTGGGCTAACCGTTGGTGTGAGCGTTGCTACATACCCTTCAATGCTGTGTGTTTGGTGACAAAAAGTAAGCGCCGTTGCGTTAAGCTGTTTGCATACATGCGCATAAGGTTCACGCAATGCCAAAGGCGTTTGATCGGTTACCTGCAAATACTCTTTTGGGTGTAGCCCATCAGAGGCATCGCCAAAATAGATTGAAAATTTTTCTGATGAATACATCATAAATTTTTTCGCCAATAGTACGAACAAAAAAATACTCCCATCAAGTTGCTTTGATGAGAGTATATAAAATTACATACGCAATCTATTTTTTAATTAAAAGAGCAAGATTTGCCCGGTTTTTCTGCTTATACCATCTCCAACGACCGGTTTAACAGATATTTTATTAAAAACTGCTTCTATCATATTGAATACTCCCTCATCATTACGTAAGGGTATCCCGCTGATAGATGGTTTTAAACTACCGCAAGAAGTTCTATGTATTTCACCTTTAAATGTAGCCCCGAGAGAGCCACCTTGAGTGATTACTACAGAAGAGGTCGCACCATTTTTCTTGTTTGTTATGGTAAATTCTCGTCGCTGCTCGCCAAGAAATTTGCTCACTACAAGCTCGTATTTATATATTCCAGGGCGGAGATTTAACTCCAAATTCTCCACTGCGCGAGCCACTAATTGTCGATCCGAGCGAGCCACCAATCGTTGATCCGAAGCGTGCAAACCAAATGTACATCCAACAAGCAATAGTGCATATATTTTAGACATAATCAACTTTCGTGCTTTATATTATTTTAACGATGTTTTGCTATAAGACGTTCTCATCTTGCTCATCAAAATCTAATCGCCTTTTTACTGTGTTACCCGTTTTTTTGATCGTACCTCCTTTTCGTTTCGGATTAGGCACAGGCAACCACATTGCAACCTGCTTAACCGAGCAATTGCCCTGTTGCTCCTCGTGAACCGGCAATAATTCATAAAGATCGGCAAGCCTACGGAAGGCTTCGCCCGCCTTAACAGGCCCTCTGCTGTCTTTAACGCCGCCGCTTTTGCATGTCGCTGCATAATCACGCTGCACTACAGTAGCCTTCAATTTAGTAACATCACCCTCATTCCTGCGTCCTACTCCCTGTAAACTCAATCTAAAAACCTTTGTATTGTATGCTGGCTCTTCTTTACTAACGCACAGGTCAAATCTTGCTCTTTTGTTACTTCTCTCGCATGCGCTACTTATTCCAGGTAACTCTAAACCAGTGAGCAGCTTTTCGCTCTTAAGAAAAGCTCTTCTTGAGTCTGATGCTGAGACCTGTGGGAAACCTGTAGAGAAAACAAGTAAGGCTATAAGTTTTGTAGACATAAAACATTCCCTGAAAATAGTACCGAAAATACCACAAAAACTATTACTAATGGTGCCAACACGCTAAAAAAAATCAATAGGTCGATATAGAATGAACAACGTCGCCATTATTTCTGTATGAAGATTTTATGCCGCACGTTACCTTAAAAAAGCTCTTTGACTAGATCATCGATCTGTTTGACGCTTACTTCATCTTGCATAGCACGATAAAACTGTTCATCATACTCACGCGTTTGGACCACGACAGGCATAGCAAGTGCATGACCCAACAACAATGCCTGCTTTTTGCTATCCAGCGAAGCGAGCACAGCACGCAAGTTGCTCGCATTACTAACGCCCGTCAGCACCGCCTGAATATCCTTTTCATCACTGAGCTGAGCAATAATTTTGGTGCCAATTTGAGACAAAATCTCTTGATCAATGTCGGACGGTCGTTGGTCAACTACTAAAAGCGAAACATAATATTTACGCATCTCTCGCGCAATGGTGCCAAAAATAGTTTGACGTGCCGTTTGTGTATTTAAAAATTTATGCGCCTCTTCAATGGTGATCATCAGTTTCTGTGGCTCATCTTGTGAGCGTTGCGATCCTAAAAAGAGCTCAGTCTTTTTAACGTAGTGGCTATGAATACGGCGTGTGATGATGTTTGCAATTAACAGATAGATAAATGAGGAAGTGTGATTACCAAATTCGATAACAATGCTGATCCCACGATCAAGATATTCGATCATCTGATCAAAAATAGAGGCATGCTTGTATGCTGCACCCGCCGGCCGTGGTGTAAAAAAAGGTAAATGTTCTATGCGTTTTAACTTACGATATAACGCAGCCACTGATTCAGGATGCGCCCCCAACTCTTGCGCAAACTCTTTAAGGTTGTCACCTTGTGTCAGCAGCTGCTGCAACCAATCGGCTTTATAACGCGCTACCAATAAGTAGGCGGCCTCAACGGCAGTTGCATGTAAATTCAACTCCTGCTGTAACGAAATGATATCTTCGACCTGTATTTCTTGATAGGTCAAGTTGATCACCACATCAGGGCTTCCGCCACGTCGGCGTGTTGACTCTGGATCGAGAGAAAAGATGACCACACGGTCGGGAAAGAGTGTCTTTAACCCTTTAACAAATGAATGTGATTTTCCCTCTTTGCGTGCTTGCAGCCCATATTCACTATGCATGTCAAAAATAAGTGTTACGGCCTTTTTATGCTTGACCAAGCCTGCAAGAACCAACCGCGTTAAAAAGGTTTTACCCGTGCCGGTCTTGCCAAAAATGCCATTACTACGCTCGCCAAGGCGATCAAGATCTATGCATACAGGAACCTGCATATCAAGCGGACAACCTATGTTAAAATAACGCTTGCTCGGCTCATCTTCACTGCCAAAAATAAGAGCCACTTCTTCACGGCTCGCTTCGTATACAGGAGCAAAGTGTGGTGGCACTGTTTTGACAGGTGATGGCACATTGTTAGCGCCAAGCATGAGCATGGGTTTCAACTGCGCTGTCGCATACATAGCCCGCTGCTTCAAGATGGTCGTTAACAAAACCTCTTTTTCGTCAGGCGGGAACAAAAGGATATCAGGGTTGGTGACCTCAAGTTTTAAATCGGTAATGAGCGAAAAAAAGGTATACTGCTCGCCCACAATGGAGACGAATTTACCGGTTTTGATCGACTCAAGTGATGCGCAAGGATCTACGCGCATCATAAAACCTTCAGTCAACGATCCGGACACGATACTCCCTAGAGGGACTCTCATGTTGTTTCACCTAACAATGCCAAGACTGCTGTGCGAGATACTTCAACAACCCCTTGTAGCACGGCAATAGACTCTTGTCTGCCATCGGCAAAGCCGAAGGTCAATGGCTCTTTTGGCGCCAACACAAAGACCGTTGGCACATGTTCAGGCTGTATAACAAAGCTGCCACGATCGGTTATAACTTCAAGCCAAGAGATTTCATGTTCCAGTATCTGATCCGGTTTTATAATCGTAAGCTTCATCATGCAGCGGCCCGCAAGAGCTTAGCTTTTTCGCGCGCTTCATCGAGCGTACCAACCAGATAGAAAGCCTGTTCTGGCAGATCATCCACTTCACCGCTCAACAGCACTTCAAAATCGGCAATTGCCTGTTCTCGTGGTACATAGCGACCTGCTAACCCTGTACTGAATTCAGCAGTAAAGAGCGGTTGCGTTAAGAATTTTTGTACCTTTTTTGCACGACCAACGATAATTTTGTCTTCTTGTGAAAGCTCATCCATGCCCAAGATAGCGATAATATCGCGCAATTCTTTGTAGCGTTGCAAAATTGTTTGAATTTGACGAGCGACCCTGTAATGGCGTTTGCCTACAATAGCGGGATCAAGCCCTCGGGAATTCGATTGCAATGGATCGATTGCTGGGTATAGACCAAGCTCTACCAATTTACGTGACAATACGGTGCTCGCATCCAAATGCATAAAGGTTATTGCTGGTGCTGGATCGGTAATATCATCAGATGGCACGTAGACAGCTTGAATGGACGTAATGGACCCATTAAGCGTATTAGTTATACGCTCTTGAAAAGCTCCCATTTCTGAAGCGAGTGTTGGTTGGTAGCCTACAGCAGATGGCAAGTGACCAAGCAGAGTGGAAATTTCAGATCCCGCTTGCACAAAACGGAAGATGTTATCGATAAATAAGAGCACGTCCTTTTTTTGGACATCACGGAAATATTCGGCCATGGTAAGACCTGTCATGCCGATACGCAAACGCGCACCAGGAACATCACCCATCTGCCCAAACACTAATGCTGTTTTATCAAGAACTCCTGAGCGTTTCATTTCAAGCCACAGTTCATTCCCTTCACGAGTACGCTCTCCGATACCCGTAAAGACCGAAACACCACTATGTTCTATCGCTATATTTCTAATAAGCTCTTGCACTAAAATCGTTTTACCAACGCCTGCACCGCCAAAGAGACCTATTTTCGATCCCTTAATGTAAGGACACATGATATCGATAACTTTAATACCGGTCTCTTGTGTTTCGTGGCTTATTTTCTGTTCGATAAGTTGTGGTGCTTTACGGTAGATCGGCCATTTTTGCTCAGCATGCAATGGCGCTTTGTCATCGATCGTCTCGCCAAGCACGTTAAAAATTCTTCCCAATACGTGCGAGCCAACCGGTACTTCAATAGGGTGCCCAGTGTCAACAACCTCCAGATCACGCCGCACACTAAAAATCTCTTCTATCGCAATACAGCGAACTACGCCATCACCTAACTGCTGAGCAACCTCTATGGCAACCCGACGTTCAGGTGTATTATTTTCTGCAGGGAAAAGAATATACAGCTTATTTAAAATAGCTGGTATTGCATGGCGAGGAAATTCTACATCAACAACGGTGCCGCTCACCCGTATTATGCGACCATGAGAAGATGAAGCCTCTACTTGATTTTTATGTACTGTTGCGTCGAGCATGCCATTGCCTTCATTAAGAAAATAAAGCTCTTTTGAAATCCCTTAGAAAAGGGCACTTAATTCGAATGTGCTGCTACTTTACAAACAAGCTACTGAAGCTGTATTTTTTTGTAAAGCGCTGATACACAATTACTCTAAAAGGCTAAATCGCCTGAACCAAGTTAATGTAACTACAATAGAGCTTTTAATCTCACTATACAAATGGCAGGTCGTCCCTGCGCAGGCAGGGATCCATGCTGTGAAATTATTCCTTTATTACCCAACCTGCTTTTTTAAAATCTGTATCATATACGATTCCCCCACAAGCTGGGTCAAGAACTTTTGCAATTGCGTGCCAAAATATTTCATCTGATGTAAGCGCCTGGTTACGTCTTTATCAGTGCTAAGGGTGTTGTACTTCTCTCTAAACGTTTCAAATTCTTGTAGATCTGAATAATCCAAAGCACTTATATCTTGCGCTGGAATCTGCTCAAAAACCGCTTCTCTGGCTTTTCCTTTGACCACGTCTGTTCCGCTTGCATAGTTTCTCTGTATGATACTCATAACGCTCGCAGCCAACTTTTGTTTCTGCTGTTCTTGTGCCGCAGCTCTTTCTCCTTTTGATAGCTCTTCTCGAATGCCTGCGGCTTCTACACCTTTGGCTTCTAGTGGTTCAGCTGCCAAGGGCTTGCGCACTAATCGCTCGCTTGCAACATGCTCTGCTTCAAGAGCATCAGCTTCACGCTTGCGCACTTCCTCTCGAGCCGGTTCTGCTTTTGGCTCGACTAATGATTCTTCTTTTAGAAGCACTTCTTCTTTTACAGCCTCTTCAGCGATAGGTTCCAATGGCGTTGGCGTGCTCTTTGTGACTGGAACTGGCAGCTCGCTCGTTGGTTTGATCACCGCTGTTGGCGTCCCTACCACTTTTGCTTGCTCATCTTTTGACGGTCGCAATTTTTTAGGCTCTTGTACCGGTTTTGAGAGTTCTTCCACCTCTTTTTGTGGCGCGAGCACCGTCGTTGTTTTTGGGCTGGGACCACTAGGCAAAATCATTCTGTAAGGCTTTGACGCTGGCAGATCAGGGAAGGAAATTCCTCCTCTTTCCCCAAACGAAAGCGGTTCTTCAATCAAAGGCTCCTGTTGTGTGTATTTGGTTTTTTCAAAAAGATCTCTTTGATGCTCTTCCATTTCTTTTTGCAACTTAAGCTCCTGCTCTCTACGCTTTTTAAGTAGCTCGCTGCCCTCTTTTTCTAACGCTTCGATCTCTTTCTTCTTTTTTTCTGTAGCAATACGCTCTTGCTCCTCACGAGCCTTTTGTGCTTCAAGCTCTGCCGCACGGCGCTCTTCTTCTGCCTGCGCTGCGGCAGCCTCTTGTTGCGCTATGCGCTCTTGCTCTTCAGCTTGTTTGCGCAATAACTCCTGTGCTTCTTCTTCTTTCTTGCGCGCATCAACTAACGACAATTGCAGGGCTGCATCTTGTGCTGCTCGCGCTTCTGCTTCAGCTGCTTGCTCATTCGCTCGTTGTTCACGTTCTTCTTTCTCAAATTCTAGTCGCAAGCGCTCCTCTTCTTGGCGTTGTTTCTCTTTTTGCTCCGCTTCTTGGCGAGCCCGCTCTTGTTGCTCTTGCGCCTGGCGCTCTTCTGCTGCCAGTTGCTCTGCGCGCGCACGTGCCTGCTGTTCAGCCACACGCTTTGCTTCTGCTTCATCAGCTAATCGCTTGATCTCAGCTTCTTGAGCAATCTTGGCCTGTTGTTCTGCTGCAGCCTCTCTTTGCTGTATTTGTTTAATGCGCTCGGCTACTTCTTGATCATCCTTAAGCTCTTTCGCCTGCTGAGCTTCTAATTCTTTTTTCCTCGCTTCTTCCAACCGCGCTAACTCTTCTTGACGGGCTAACCGTTCAGCTTCAGCAACTTGAGCTGCCTTGAGCCTTTGCTCTGCTGCCTTCGTTTCCGCTAGCTGCTTTGCCGCTGCTTCATCGGCTAATCGCTTGGCTTCGGCCGCCTCCCTTTGCTGCATTTCTTTAATTTTCTCGGCTAATTCTAGATCAGCCTTAAGCTCTCTCTCTTGCTGATCTTTTAATTCTTTTCTACGTACTTCTTCTAATCGCGCTAACTCTTCTTGACGGACTAACTGTTCGGCTTCAGCCCTTTTTGTGATTTCGGCCTGTCGCTCAACAGCCATACGCTCTTGCTCTTGTTGGACTTCTAATTCTTTTCTTCTTTCTGTTTCTACTCGCTCTTGTTCTGCCGCTTCTTGTCTTGCAGCTGCTGGTTGTTTCTTCTTAGGTGTTTTACTTTTAGATTGTATAGCTTTTTCTCCTGAACCTGCTGGCTCTTGAACTCCTGCTACCGGTTTATTGGCTTGCTTTCGTTTTTTCTTACCAGCTGTAGGTTGTTCAGCTGTTTTGCTTGGAATTACTGGCATCTTTGTAACTTCTGCTGCCGGTGCCAGTGCTTCTGTTGGTTCAGCTTTCGCTTCTCGTTGCATAGCCCCTATGTTTTCAGTTGGGCCTTGAGCCGGTTTCACTACTTGACCGCTACGCAACAAAGCATCCATTGCATCGAAATCTGCTGCTTGCTGTTGCTGCTCTTGAAGTTTTCGAGCTTGTTCTTCTGCTTTGCGTTGTCTTTCGAGCGCTTCGCGCTCAGCGACTATTGGTTCAAGCTTTTTCATTACTCCTTCGCGTAAAATTCGCTTTCTTTTCTCTTGTTCAGTTTCTGGCGCTTGAAACTCTGGCGCTTGAAACAATTTTCCCGCTTGAGCAACAGAACCTAAGTCCTCTTGTGCTTTAATTTTTTTTGCTTCTTCTTCCGCTAAGTCTTGCTGAAACTCTTCTTCTGTCATATTGGCCAAACGTCTAATTTTATCCTGCTCAGTGGGCTCTATAGGAGCGGGTGTAGGTAGCCCTGAAGATTCACGTGCACCTAGTTGTTCTGCTGGCGTCGATGATCCTGCTCGTGAGGGCTGAATAGCTTGAGACGGTTCAACTGGTGATGATGGTGGTGGTGTACGGAAAGAAGAAGCAGGTGCAAATTTGTTTGCTTGTCTAGCAAGATTTTCTTCAGCCTGTTTTGCAGCTGTTCCTATAATTTTTGGCAAACGAGTGGAAGCTTCTTGAGAAAAAACGACCAGCATACAAGCAACTATGCATACTCTCTTTACAGCATTATTAAATCTATTCTGATAATGAGTCAATCTCGGTTCAATTGCAATGTACATTTTGGCATGGCGAGCCTCGCTAACATTCGTACGCTGGATTCCCGTTTCCACGGGAATGACCCGAGAAGTCAGTGTGTCACTCTTATGACAGTTGGCTATACATGTATTTAAAAGAGCTCTATTTTTTAACTTCATTGGATCAGCTCCAGATTTTAAGGCCATAAACTCTTTCTGCCTCAAACAAGTCCCTATCTACCATTAATATTCTTAATTCTAAAACTACATTATTTCTATTTGCAACAACTTGATGGTATCTTGTCTACAAGGGCTTTAAATCGCACAAAAGCTATAGTAAAAATAAGTAATAAGAGGTATTCATGATGCATATACTAACCAGCTTGGTAGCTATACTACTAGCAATGATCACACTGATACTGATCAATGGCTCAGAGCCTCAACAATCTGCCGACAAAAACAAATTGTATATACCAATTGAAGATGAAACTGATCAAAAAAAGAGTGACTAACTAAAAGCCCTGTCAGCATTATAGCCTTTTATTGCCAAAACTCTTGACCAATGATCATAAAATCATATAGCTCTTAATCATAAAAAGGAGAGCTTTTATGATCACAAAATTTCATATTCATAAAGTTCGAACCACCATCAGTGGTTTTTCATTGCTCGTGTGCACACTCATGCTGCACCACGGCTGGTCCTTTTTGACGACTATCAAAACAACAAGACTCCTGCTGGATAGTAATTTTTCACCGGCATGCGCCCAGTTACTGGAAGAAAAGCTTGCTTGTGAGCTGAAACAGCATGCTCATGGATCGGCTGCATTATTCAGCGCCTTGCGTTGCCAGGTGCCCAGTATTGATACCATCGAAGCAGAGCTCTATGCCCCCGGGTGCATAGCCTATACCATTACCGCACTGCTGCCACGCTTTGCTATCAATAACACCGTAGCATTGTGTGATAACAACAGATTGATACCACGTGCCTGGTACCATCAAGCCCTTTACGATCAGCTGCCAGCTCTTACTACAGCAGAACCACTACCGGCAGGAACGGCTCCTGCTGAGCTTTGCCTGCTGGCAAACCGCGTATCACCAGCCATCGTGCATCAGTATGATGTGACCTGGAAAAACGGCATTGAAACTGAACTTACGTACAAAAAGGACCCCACGTTTACCATTGTATGTAATGCAGAATCACTACGGCCTGCCCCGATTGCTGCCTGCGAAAAAATTTACACCGATGTTAAAAGCAACACGCTGCTGTTAAAACACCGTTCGGAAGCTCTACATGCTGATATACGATTTACCAATCAGATAGTAATCCATGCCGATCAAGGGAGAACAGTTCATGGTTAAAGTTTCAGCTGACCGAATCCGCGTCGCTATAGATATAGGCACTACAAAAATTTGCGTTATTGTAGCGCACAAAATTAGCCAGGAACAGATCGAAATCATCGGTATTGGCAAAGCCCCCTCTCATGGATTGCGTAAAGGAGTCGTCGTTGATATTGCTCAAACGATACGCTCCATTCGACAGGCGGTCGAAGAAGCAGAACTTATGACAGGCTATGCCATCACCCATGCGGCAATTGGGGTTTCTGGTGCTCATATCAGCTCGCTCAATTCGTATGGTGCCGTTCCTATTAAACATAATGAGGTGCGAGCGGAAGATATTGCACAGGTTATTGCCGCAGCACGGGCGATTCCTATTCCCGAAGGACAACAGATTCTACATACACTGCCTCAATATTTCCTTATCGACGGCCATGATAAAGTACAAGATCCGCTGGGCATGCATGGCATACGTTTAGAAGTATCCATTCATATAATTTTGGGAGCCATTGCATCGGTACAAAACCTTATCAAGTGCTGTGAAATGGCAGGCGTGCAGACCACCGACATTATTCTTGAACAGTTGGCATCTGCCGCAGCAGTATTGAGTGATGACGAATGTGAACTAGGTGTTGCCATGCTTGACATAGGTGGTGGCACGTCCGATCTAGCGCTCTACCAAAGGAAAAGCATAAAGCATACGATGGTGCTACCGGTAGCAGGCAATCATTTTACTAATGATATTGCAGCCTGTTTACGCGTAACGCTTGACACCGCCGAACGCATTAAACGAGAGTATGGCGTTGCCTGTCTTGAAGTGCTTGAAAAGGATGAGTTGATTGAAGTTGAAATGATTCATGGCGGAACCAATCGTCTAATCCACACGACCGATTTAACTGCTATCTTAGAACCACGAGCACAAGAGCTGCTGACCATCATTCACGATGAAATCATCACAAAAAAACTACAGACTTATATGCAAGCAGGCCTTGTGTTAACAGGTGGAGGCTCTTTATTGCATGGCATAAAAGAGCTTGCTGAAACCATCTTTCAAGTACCAGTGCGTATTGGTTATCCACGTGCTTGTCACAATTTACCGGCAGCATTGTCAAGCCCTCAATATGCCACAAGTTATGGTTTGATTGTCTACATGATAAAACAGGAACAGATTTCCTATAAAGATTCCATGCAGGGGCCTCTTTTATATAGAGTCTTTGGGCGCATGAAATCATGGGTTGGGGATTTTTTTTAATTCATAGTCTGGGAGATGGTGGCATGTTTGACTTAGAACTTGAATATGAACGTAAATTAGGCGCTTCAATTAAGGTCATTGGTGTTGGAGGAGCAGGAAATAATACCGTCAATAGTATTATCGACTCGGGTTGCAAACATGGTATTGAATGTATCGCGATTAACACAGACTCTCAAGCACTGGAACAATCACGAGCAACGCATAAAATTCAAATAGGTATGAAGTCGACAAAAGGGCTTGGCACAGGAACGGATCCCGAATTAGGCAGACGATCAGCAGAAGAGGATCTTGATAAAATAGTGCAGGCTGTTGGGCAAGCCGACATCGTTTTTCTTGCAGGAGGTATGGGAAAAGGTACCGGTTCAGGTGCGTTGCCGGTCATAGCACACACACTGAAAGAGTTAGGGATCTTAACAATAGCGGTCGTTACCAAGCCATTTACCTTCGAAGGTAAACGACGTGCTCAAGTAGCACACGCGGCTATCGACACCTTACAAAAAGAGGTTGATGCGCTCATTATAATCCCTAATCAAAAACTGCTTGATATTGTCGGCAATGCAGTACCGATGACCGAAGCTTTTTCAATGATTAATGATGTATTAAGCCAGTCGATCACCGGCATCTCCGATATTATTACCAAACCTGGCCATATCAATGTCGACTTTGCCGATGTACGCGCCATCATAAAAGATACAGGTCTTGCCATTATGGGCACCGGCAAAGCATCTGGCCCTGAACGTGCACGCCAAGCAGCATTAACCGCTATAACGTCCCCTATTCTTGAAAATATGGATATCGAGGGCGCAAAAGGCGTGGTGCTCAACATCACCGGCGGTAAAGATCTTGGGTTGCATGAAATTAGTGATGCAGCATCAGTTATTTATGCTAAAGCGGACGAGAATGCCAACATCATTATCGGATCAGTTATTGACGAATCTATGACCGATGAAGTATCGGTCACCGTTATTGCTACCGGGTTCAACTCGCTGCCTAAACCACAAGTACAAGTGCAAGCGCAAACGCAGGCACCAGTATCTGAACAGATTGTTCAACAACAAAGCGCTGCTCAACAGGTTGTGTACGAGCAACCTGCTCCTGCTGTCACGCAGGTGCAAGAGCAAAAACCACAAGCCGCCGCGGTAGAGGCTGCACCAGCTCGCCACAGAGCTGCAGAGCTTGAAAAAGAGGCTTTTGAGGCAGAATTCTTAAAAGAGTTCAAACATGAGCTTGCTGCAAAAGAGCAATCAAAAGCTGATGCGCATGAGCTGAATGTGAATCCGTTAGATCTTGATGTTCCTGCTTATTTACGTCGTAAGAGCGCTGATCAAATACAAGAGTAATGTTCAAGCAAAAGAGTTCTTGTGCCAAACGCAAGAACTCTTTTGCTCTACACCTGAAACTGAAACAGTAATTTCTTGGTCGCATCAAGCATAAGCAACGTGCCGGGTAACGGGCGTTGATCTTTAATAGTCAGCCCACCGCGCATCTGCTCAATCGTTCTAAAACCAGCGCAAACAACCTGGCAGCTTATTCCATATTGCTCACAGACTTGCTTCACCTCTTCAAAATTTTTTCCACGAAAATCGGGCACAATATACGGCTTTTGTGTCTTTGCTACACCATACAAAATAACCTTGCCCTCAGGCTTAATTTCTTGATTGCCCGATGGCCATTGCGCCACACAAACTCCTTGTACCGCATGTGCTGACGGCAGTTCATATACCTGTGGCTGCAACCCCATTTTGGTAAGCTGTGGGACAATATCGGCAATCTTGTTGCCTACAACGGAGGGTACCAAGAGTGGATCGGGTAGCTTTGAAACGGTGAGCATCACCGTTTGATGCCAACGAATACTGGTATGCGGCTCAGGTTTTTGTTGTATAACAGTGCCTGCTGGCACGCGGCTGTCCTCTTTTTCTGCCACAATGCGCGGCGCAAGCATATGCTCTGATAGTAGGCAGACTGCCTGATTAAGCGACTTGCCAAGCAGCACAGGCACGGTCGTTTTCCTGTTGCCAAAATAGGACTGGATTACGCAATACCCGGCCATAAAACAGATAAAGGGGAGCACCCACAATAAGCTTTTAATCCGCACAGATTTGTTATCCCTAGGTATAAAGTATCGACGGTATTCAATAAGCCGGATTCTGTCGCCTACTGTTTATAGTAAGCTGGTAGCCATCTATCTATGCAACATACCCGCATGTTTTAAACCGGAACAAACGACCGAACATGCTGCTTTGTCTTGCTCCCGGTAGGGTTTACCCCTCAGCATACATTACTGCAGCTGATCGTGCGCTCTTACCGCACGTTTTCACCCTTACCCCACATGCAAACGCATACAAGGCGGTTATTTTCTGTGGCACTGTCCATAGGCTTGCGCCTCCCGTGATTGCGTAAACACTCCCACGGTACCGTGTTTGCTAGGAGTCCGGACTTTCCTCCACCCATTGCTGAGCAGCGACCACCTAGACTACCGTCGATACAAACTTGAAATTGCGCTAGGATCATACAAAAAGAACTAATACCAGATTAACACATATACGGTACAAAATATAGCGCATAGGCCAGACCAGCCCCAAAATCCAGACCTCTGCCAGGCATTGAGCAACCAGCACCAGACCCAGCATGCACAACCGCTGCGCCACCCCAGGATACAGCATATACCGGGCACAAACGCCACATAAAAGAACCGGCGCCACATAGAGCAATGGCATGAACAGAGCGTCATAGAACATCAACGATTCTAACAGAAGCAGGCTTATCAAAACCATCAAGCGTATTTCTGTGGCACATGCCAACACCTGTACAACATACAGACACAACAACGCCTGCACCATCTGCCAGCCGAGCAGGCCAAAGCCAACCACATCTGCCAAAAAACAGCATGCCACGCTTGCTGGAAACAGTAGCTTTGAGCGTACCTCTGTTATAAAACTAGACGATTGACGAGAAGAGCGAGTTGCCATAAAGATCCCTGTTTATTGATATACATAGGTGCACCTGGTGTAGTATAATCGCATAGTTTGTACTGACAAGAAACAGAACTTTGCATAAAAGGCTTTCCTATGAATCTAGCTCGTACCTCTTCACGTATCGCGTACACTCTCTTGCTTTCTTGCCTTGCCATAACGGCTGGTGATCAATCGCACCAGCCAAGTCTCGCAGCAAATGTGATAACCAAAGCAGATGCCCTCGCTCTTGCGCAAATGATCGATATACAAGCAGCTAAACGACTCTATTGCTCTCGCCTCAATTGTTGGCAAAAGGCTGTTACCTGCACGCAACATAGACAGACGCATATGCGCCTACTTCCCTCTGAGTTACTCGATAACATTGGGCAATTTTTAGGAGCTCCTTCTGGGTTATTGCACGAGATCAAATTTGTTGGTGAAGGGACTATTTTGATACAGCCAACCTCTCCCAATACAAGCCTTATGTGGGAAACTGGCGATTATTACACTATGTTTGCCGAAAAAGCACCGCAAGAGTATCTAGAGCTCAACCGAGACAAATATCCTCACGTAACATGTTCATTGCAACCCACGCAGGACGAGAAAGCAAAATACTGGGAGTCTATGTTCATAAGGTTGCAAGGAAGCTATCGTCTTCACTACAATTCTACAACGAACACAGGCTCTCTCGATTGCGTACACATGAGCATCAATCACCTTAGAAAAGTTGCAGAGATCGATCCTTTACATGGCGGCTTTCTTGCACGTTATGTCGCCTTACGCCAGCTCGGCATCCCGATGCAAACGGCGCAACGATACAACCGCATGGAATCAGATATGCCCAGACGGATTAAACAACCGAAACCAGAGCGAACAGCCTCTAGAATGCTGGGAGTAGCCGCGCAAGACGAGTAGACAAGCTAAAAAATACCGCCTATAGCTTTCAAGACCAGAATTACTATTATTTTTTATCCTTTATTGTTTCAGATAGAATCATAGCCTCTCGCGAACCCAACCCACTACCAAAGCCAAAAACGGATCCTACAGATTCTTCTTGCCAATTTTGCCCTCAATCCTCAAGGGCTACTTTACGCCAAACAGGGTAGACAAATTGAATAATATTGGCATACTAATGCTGTAAGAAAGAGCACAAAAACCAAAAAGAGGTCGCCGTGAAACTATCTATAAAAAATCTATTTGTAGCCGTCCTAATCCTAGGACAAGGCTTAGCTCTAAGTGCCAAACCAGTCATTAAACAGCTCTCTGCCTTAAATGCAAAAAAGGCCCGCGGCAAACGCACCATCCTACAATCGAACCTCGACAGCCTAAACCCACTCGTTTTTCAGCCTACCGATAGACCACAGGGCAAATGCCGCACCATCATCAAGGCGTGCAAAAACATAGAAGAGGGTAAATTCCGTAAAAATGAAGGTTCGCATGTAACCATCCACAATCGTTCATATAACCTCTCATGCCAAATACCCTCAGGGCTGACGGGAACAATCTGCATCTTCGTCTCTGGCTATTCAGGCAAATTTAGTGGCAGCCTGTTCAAGTACAAAGGCTCAGGAGCCTACGCCGTCTTTAGACATTTGAGAAAAGAGTTTATGACCGATGCTACCTGGATTTCATTTGATGGGCCGGTGAGCTTTCGCAAAACCTTCAACTTTGGCCAAGAGCTTGACCAAAGCTGCTTGCATGAAATCTATACGCGCACGGTAGAAAATAACCCATCCGCTCGCATTATTTTTGTAGGTCTGTGCAAAGGGGCGACCACAATTTTAAATTACTTAAATAACCCTGCTTACAAAGATAGCTTTGCACCAGTAAAGGCGATTGTTCTTGAGTCACCGCTGATCTCATTTGAAACCTGCACCAAAAAGATTGCGCGCACCAAACTCCCTAAGCCTCTAGGGCGCATCTTGCCACGCTTTTTTAAAGCAGCATTTCCAAACTATGTCTGGAATCAACCGACCATCCATGATGATGCTTCACACTTTCCAGCGCATATTAAAACATTTATAGGCTGTTCGCGGCACGATCCGGTAGCGCCACATGATGACGCACACAAAATTGCCGCTAGCCTAGAGCGACGCACTATCTGTGTTGAACTTTTTGAGCAGCATGACAGAGCCATCGCGCATGGTCATCTTGCCAAAGTGAGACTCTACCAACAGAAAGTGGTGAATTTCTTGGCAACTGCATAATATGAGGTCATCCCAGCGCAGGCGGGGATCCATGCTGTAAAATTATTCCTATAAAAAGCACCATTTCTGCTTTGTAGTTCTCGTATTACTGCTATACTAAAAAGCATCTTTAATACGCGTAAAACCTGGCAGACATGGTGCTTTCTATACAATCTTTTATTAAATATGCGCTCCTGATGGGCGCACTCATCACAGCAGCAGCCTGTGGTGCTCTCGTATGCTTTTACCATCACTACCACATTGATTTTACCACCCTTGCAACCTACAACACGGGCAAACCATCTGTGTTGCTTGATGATGAAGGGCAAGAATGGGCACGATTCCAGCTCGACTGGCGGGATCCAATTTCATTAAAAGAGGTACCTCAACATTTAATCGACGCCTTTATTGCCGCAGAAGATTGGGCGTTTTTTACGCATAGCGGCATCTCGATTAAAGGCATTATTCGCTCAATGTGGGTTAATCTGCAGCGTGGCTACCGAGCACAAGGAGCCAGCACTATTACGCAACAATTAGTACGCCTACTTTTTTTTGATACGAGCAAAACTTTTACGCGCAAACTCAAAGAACAGTG
This sequence comes from uncultured Pseudomonadota bacterium, assembly GCA_964533545.1. Classification (GTDB taxonomy): domain Bacteria; phylum Babelota; class Babeliae; order Babelales; family Vermiphilaceae; genus JAFEAZ01. Next base: position 33,147 of record CAZHJT010000005.1, read on the forward strand.
CATGGCCATCATTGTTGAAAAAAATTATACCAAAGAGCAGATCCTTGAGACCTATTTAAATCATGTCTATTTTGGCTGCGGCATTTATGGCATTGAAGCAGCAGCACAACGATTCTGGGGCAAATCGGTTCGTGATGTGACGATCGATGAAGCTGCTGTACTGGCAGGTATTATGCGCTCACCAGCGCGTTATAATCCGCTATTACGCCCGCTCTCTTCGCAACAGCGCAGAAACAATATTCTTGCCCTTATGCTCAAACTCAATTTTATAGACCAACAGGCCTATCAAAAAGCGATTGACACCGAACTGACCACCGTCAAAGTTCTGCAAACGCCATGCGCCCCGCACCTACAAGAACATATACGCCTTACCCTTGAAGCTCGGCTTGGCAAAAAAATGCTCTATACGGGTGGCCTGACCATTCAAACAACACTTAATAAAAAAGCGCAACATGCAGCACAAGATGCCTTTCACAGACAATGCGCTCAATTGAAAAAAACGGTCCACGCAACGATTGATGGCGGTCTTATTACCATTGATACTGCATCAGGAGCTATACGCGCATTGGCAGGTGGTTATGACTTTAAGGAGTCAAAATGGAACAGAGCATTACAGGCTCGTCGACAGATGGGCTCAACCTTCAAACCCCTCATTTATGCATGCGCACTTCAACAAGGCATGACCTTTAGTGACACCTGCTTGGATGAACCAATCACTTTTGATGATGGCTCAAACTGCTGGAGTCCCGGCAACTATCACGGTAAATTTGAGGGTGAAATGACACTTGCTCGCGCACTGTCACGCTCCAACAACATCATCGCTATCAAAACATTGTTGCGTGTTGGTTATGATCCTGTCATAAAGCTTGCACACACATGTGGCATCAGCAGCACTATCAATGCATTCCCTTCATTGGCACTCGGATGCGTTGACAGTACCGTCAAAGAAGTGGTAGGCATGTTTAATATTTTTGCCAACAATGGTGTGTATGTCGAACCATATGCAATTGCGTGGTTTAAAGATCCTTTTGGCAAGAAAATATGGCGCCACAAAGTGACGACTACGCCAGCACTTGACCCAACCGTCTGTGCTCATGTGACCAAAGTGTTGGAGCTTGGCATTAACCGCATGAGATCATCATCTGCTGGCCCGTGGCTCAATACGGCAGTTATTAGTAAAACGGGTACTACAAACGATTGGCGCACCTGTTGGTTTGTCGGCGCAACACCAGACTATACAACAGCACTCTATATCGGCAGAGATGATAACAAACCACTTGGGGTCAATGCGTGGCCATCAAAGACTGCCTTCCCGATCTGGCTGACATTGCATCGCGCACTTCCTATCACGCACACGCTTTTTGCCCATGCAAACGGTTTGCGTACTACGTATATTAATGAATGGAGCGGCAGGACCACCTCTGCCCATGACCCTCAGGCACTAGCTATTTTTGCTCCATGATCATTGTAACAATACCCGTAGCTAACAACGGGAACTTCTCTTATACTGGATTGCGGAATTAATTGATGCATACTACTATCGAGGAACGGGAAAGGCTGCACATGAGCGTACTGCATAAATCCTCTATTTTAAAAAAGACATCTCAAGTAAGCGGCCTTACGCTGATCAGTAGAATTTTTGGCGTCGCTCGCGAAGTCTTGATGATCCGCTACCTAGGCGCCGGCACTATGGCAGAAGCCTTCATCACCGCCTTTAAGCTACCCAATGCGTTGCGTAAGGTGTTTGCTGAAGGGGCTCTTTCAGTCGCCTTTATCCCTACCTTAGTAAAACTCGTGCGCGAAAAAGGCAAAGAGGAAGCCAGCAGCCTTATGATGCTTGCGTTCCTGCTCTTTGAGGGCATCGTGCTACTTTTATGTACACTGATCATGTGGCAGGCACCACTGGTGGTCAGCTGTTTGGTCCCAGGCTGGACTGCTGAAAAAATGGCCTATGTTGTACCATTATTGCGCATATTGATGCCTTTTATTTTCTTTCTTTCAAGCAGTGCCTTACTGACTGGCGCCCTGCAATCGGTTAATCATTTTTTTGTGCCCGCCTTTTCACCAATTTTGCTCAACAGTATTTTTATTGGTGGCATCATGGTCTGCATGCATTTCTCGCTACCAGTAACCTATCTGTGTTATTTCATTATCTTTGCTGCATTCATCACCTTTTTGGGTCACGTAGTAGCCTACCTACAGCTACAATTTTCATTCGCGCGCATCAGTAAAGAATCATGGTCACAGATCTGGTCGGTTGTGCTGAAATTCTTCCCTTGCATGCTAACGGTCAGCTTTTTCGAGCTCATGCTGTTGATCAGCACAAGCTTTGCTTCATACTTACCAGAAGGTTCAATTGCTCTGATCTATTACGCCAATAGATTTATGGGGATTCCTCTTGGTGTTTTTGCGACCGCATTTTCGACCATTTTATTACCCCATTTTTCACGCGTTGCAACCTATGCACCTAAACGTTTGAGTTTTTACTTTTTAGAAACAACTAAGTTCATATGCTGGATTACGATTCCTGCTTCCGCACTCATGATCTTTTTTGCCGACAAAATCTTTCTTACCTTTTCGTCCAAATTTACTCCTGACCAAGCGACTTTAGGAGCACACATTCTCATAGCGTATGTGATGGGTCTTTTTGTCTTTTCACTCAATAAAATTTTGCCCAACATCTACTATGCGCATCATGTAACCTGGATACCTGCAGCAGTGTCACTGTTTGCCGGCGCGGTGAACATTGGTCTTGATCTGATACTGATGCATTTTTTCCAGGCTGTTGGATTGGCATTGTCGTATACTATTGCAGCTACGCTACAAGTGTGCATCCTCGTCTACCTCTTGAAAATGCGCTTTAACTTACGGTTATATCTGCGCCCTTTTGCTAATTTTTCCACACGCTATGCAATGCAACTGTTTATAGCAGGCGCTGCATTCGTACAAGCCTATTATGCGGGTATTGTACTGATCACCCGCTACGCAGGGCCATTCAGCCTATTTTTACTCAAAGGCTTCGGCTTATGGCTGTGGGTCGGCCCTATGGCGCTCGTCGCTATGCTGTTCATATTCAAAACGCGTCATCTTTTTGGCATCAAAGTACACTTTTTAGATTAGAGCTTTACCATGCATACCATCCGCGCAGCAGGCGTTGTCCCTTATCGTTACGTGCAACAAGATCTTGAATTTTTACTCGTTAATCATCGCCATGGCCACTGGGAGTTCCCCAAGGGCAAGCTTGATGAAGGAGAAACCACAGAGCAAGCCGCCATTCGTGAACTTGCCGAAGAAACAGGCCTTACGGCGAATCTGCATGAGGGCTTTTACGAGACCATTTCCTATACATTCTTTGATCGTCACACAAACCAACAGGCAGCAAAAGAGGTCTATTTTTTCCTAGGTCATGTTACGGGAGAACAACAGGTTGCTATATCGCATGAGCATGCGGATTTCATATGGCTCTCCTATGAGCAGGCCATGATACGGATCTCGCACCGACAAGCACACGTACTTCTTGAAAAGGCGTACTTTTTTTTGAGAAACGACAACGCTTGATCGTTGCACGCTACACCTGAAAAAGCGCGCTCCAATAAGCTTTTAGTGCTTGACCGAATTTATTATCGCCTTATCATTAAAAACTACTATTACTTTGTATCGATCAATTTTTGCCCATACATTTTTACATGCGAAGGAACACAAAAAATCATCTTTTTGCCCTATGCCAATTTTTTAAATAGAGTTCTTCTGAAACCGGGTACTTACACCAAGACCTGCGCTACAGTCGAACCAGGACAGACTCAGTATCAGAAGAGATCCAATATTTGATAACAACAAGAAAGAATTTTATGAATAATCAGAAAAATCTGTACTTGAGAGCAGCGCTTGCGTGTCTTTCAGCCACAGGATTGTCATACGCAAATCCTTCACAAAAGACTACCATGGTAGGTCAAAACGTAGCTGGCGGAGCTACTCCTTTTCTTGAGTTTGATATAAAAACAGCCAACGAAGATCTAAATGCGTACCGCACAGAGACTACAGAATATCTTGCTCCTTGCGTAAATCAACTTAAATACATGTCCGATGAGAATATGGAGAAAAAATTTGGAACCAAAGACAGAAAAGAAGCTGAGCAACTAGCTGCCAAGCAAGACGCAAATCGTGGTTCTTCAATTAGATACGTTTTCCCTAAATCGCTTTGGAGCCCTCTGGTAGACCTTGTACGCGAGACAAGCGGCAACGAAGAAGCAGAAAGAGTTGATCAACTCTTTAACGACATCCATTACACCGATTTTGGCGACGAAAAAGCATACAGCACTTTTTGTTTGACCTCAGGTTTTTTGGGGACTGAAAAGATGTTGCTCGATGCCGAGAAAAAAGATGGCATTAAGGTGCAGCTACATAGCCTTGACAATCCAAGCCTATTACTAGAAGGCCCTACACGCGAGCAAGCAAAATTAAGCATTTTTAAAGACGTTTTATCTAAAAAAGCTCTAGCAGTAGCAAACGCTGATCCTAAAGAAATTCAAAAAAACCTCTGCAGAATCAAAAAAGAGGCATTGCCAACTGCGTTTACCAAACATCCAGAAGTTTTCAAACATTTTACTTCATCAGGCCTTGGCTATAACTTCCTGTATGCAGCTCAACAAGCAACATTGATACATATGGTTGCTACCAATGAAAGAACACTTGAAGAATTTAACACATACAAGGATATGTGGAACAAATCTGAAGGTGATCTTGAAAGAAAAATGAATGGTTTGCTTAATCCAGTACTTGCAAAAAACCCTACGGTCTATTGCACACAAGAAGCAAGCCCTGAGTATCTGGAAAAAGTAACAAGATCAGACCGCTTTTTGCCAATCGACAAACAACCCACTGGTGATGGCTCACATATTTTCTTAGCAAAAAAGAACTTTGCTGACTACAAAGTAATTCCTCTGTGTAACTATAAGAAATATACTGCAGCAAACGTTGTTTTGGTTGAAGCTACTCGCCACAACCAAAATGCCTCAGCTCCCATCGAGCTGTATTGCTCTTTCCATGCAAGCTCAAGAAATGCCCAAGACAGACTGGACATAATGCAAGCTCTTGCGGAGAAAGTGAACGATCTTCATCAAAAAACAGGTCGCGCAATCGTGCTTCGCGTTCAAGGTGATGCTAATACGGATAGCGCCGATAAGGTTAAAGCGTTCCTCAAGGACTGCTCTGAGCTTGGCTTTGTAGAAGGATGTCAGGCCCTTAACCAAAAACCTGTTGCAACCGTTGCAAAAATGCGCATCTTCTCATCACAAAAAGAGAAAGAATTCAAACCTGATAGAAACAGAAAAGACTTTGCTTTCTATTTGGCAGTAGGACTAGATGTACAGCAAAAAACTCAGTTTGTTACTGTAAAAACCGGCTTTGAACCGTATGATGCAACACGCAACTTGCCAGATTCTTCTTGTCCTGCCGATCATTATCCAATCGACGTTGAATGCGAAGATATTTTTTAACCTCTATCTTCCCACATAAATCAAAGAGAGCCGGGGATCTTAACCAGACGCCCGGCCCTCTTTTTATCTTTGTCATTGTTCACTGCAATGTTGCCATCTATAGCCCGCGTAACGCAGGACACATCGGCATCATAGCTCGTAAAAAATATCTTTAAGCCGCTTATGTTGCAGACAGCAACGCAAGGCCATGGTATGGGCCGTTTATTGCTTGCGTAAGGAAAGTAAAAAAATAATTTGGATTGTATAAGAAGAATTGGTTGCGGGGGCTGGATTCGAACCAGCGACCTTTGGGTTATGAGCCCAACGAGCTACCAGACTGCTCTACCCCGCGATGTACGTATAAAGATACGGCATTTTCACACTTTGTCAAACTATTTTATATATAAAACCGTCTAGATAGGGAGATCGGTGGCCAAATAGTCCATACACCCCAACTTAAAGGTCCAATCAGGGGTTGGCCTCACAAAGCGCCCTTTGGTGACAATTGCTTTTTTATATGGGTTTTTTATACTTGAATTATACTGACAGTGCACTGTTTTACCCTATCCAAGTAAGGAACCGTTTGTGATAGCCACATCTGACTTCAAAAAAGGCTCTAAGATCTTGTTTCGCGGCGAACCATACATGGTTCTCGATTTTCAGCATGTAAAGCCAGGTAAAGGCGGCGCCTTTATGCGAACCAAAATGAAAAACATGATTACCGGCCTTACCCATGAAGAAACATTCCGTTCTGGTGAGAAGTTCGAAAATCCAGGCCTTGCTTACCACGACATGCAGTTTCTCTATGAGGACGATGGCCTCTATCAATTTATGGATCAAGAAAGCTTTGAACAGATTGCGCTCGAAAAGAAGCAAATATCTGAAGTTCTTGAATACCTTAAAGAACAGGTTATTTATACGGTTTTATATTTCAAAGATCGCCCTATTGCCGTAACTCCGCCTATGTTTATGGAACTTAAAGTAACAGAAACAATGCCTGGTGTTCGTGGCGATACAGCACAAGGCGGCGCGACAAAGCCGGCAACCATGGAGACTGGCGTTGTTGTGAACGTGCCTCTCTTTGTTCAAGAAGGTGACCTTCTGAAGATAGACACACGTGAAGGTATTTATATCGAGCGAGTGAAATAATCGTGAGTAAATCAGTAACTTCTCCATGCGCTTTTGAAGAACAGATTCTCGATGTCGAGCAGTTGACTGAACTCAGCTGCTCCGATCTCAATCAACGACAAATACGCGCGCTGGTTTTTCATTTTTTGTACGCGGCCGATGCCTTTGAGTACAGCGAATCGCTTGATGCTCTAATACGCAATTTCAATCATGCTTACAAGCTTAATATTGTCCATGGTGATGCGGTTGAAACAATGGCCCGCGCCATTATTGATGAACGCGATGAGCTTGATGAACGCATCAAACCATTGTTGCACAACTGGCGCTTTGATCGCATAGGCATGAGCACAAAACTTGTGTTGCGCATGGCACTTTGGGAACTTAAACAGCGAACGCTGGATCATAAAATAGTTATCAACGAAGCTATTGAGTTATCGAAATGCTTTGCAGAAGATGATGCCTTTAAGTTCGTCAATGGATTACTTGATGAAGCACTCAAGGTTGACCCTTCTCTATGCTATGAACCCGAAGGCAAAGCGACTGACGACACAACGGCATAACGCTTTTTCCTCATCAAATCAGACACAAACAAGCCCCCGCATTATGGCGCACGCCATTCTGCCTCTGGTATAGATCGTGAACGCTGCTGCAACTGCTCATGCGTAGTTTCAGCAGCCGTTGTCACGCCATTAATATCAAGATGCTGTCGAGCCCTGTTTAAAATATGCTGGCTTATTTCATACACAGTACCAACATCAGTCTCAACGGTTTTCAGCGGCGTAACACACTCAAAACTCATAAGCACGCGATCACTGCTATCAAGCAATTGCACGTAATATAAGACCCGCGATGATTCTGTCATATCTGCTGTTGGTCGGTGCGATCCGCATTTTTTGCAAACCCGCGCATAGGCTACTTCCGCCTTTTCAGTAATGCGCTTGGCATACGGTCCACCTTGCGTGCGATCACGCCTGCCAGGAACCGGGTCAGCTTCAACAACGCTTATCTCACCGGTGGGTAAATGGTAGGTTACCGCTTTCAAGCAGAGATCAAGTAATGGCTTAACGGACACCTCTTCGTGATCAGGGCACGAACTCGCATCATACTCGTGTATAAATCCCCCTGCGTGGGTACGACAAAAGCCCTGTTTTCTGTGCCTGGTATAAGAAGCAACTTGATCAAGCGGTTCTGAACCTGCTTTAAATTCTTCGATATGACAATTCACACACCGTTTAATCTCTGACCATGAGCGGGCAACTCCCGACATGGCACTATTGGCAGAATCCTGTCCATTTTGGTTGGCATACATACATGCGTCATGAACAAATAGAACGCTAGCCACAAAAAATAGACAAGCCATCGTTGAAGAATTGCGCTTCATAGAGGTTCCTCTTCAAGCAACTCCAGATTTGTTTTGTGTGCTTTGCTCGTAGCTACAAAGCGCTCGCTGGCCTTAGCGCAACCAGCGAGCGCTTTGTAGTTTAAAATTTTTCAGGGAACTGTTTGACTATTCGCACGGTGAGCATATCGGCCATTTCCATTATCTCATCAAACACTTTGTCAAATGTTTTAATATCATCTTTCCAATCTTTTTTTAACCGCGCTACCACTTCTTCAGTCGTGAGCTTCAAATGTTCATACATCATCTTTTTAACATCTTTATACGCCCAATGCGGATTTGCTTTGCTCAAAAATGCCGCTATGTCATCAGCGTTGGCATGCCATCTGGCGTCGGCGGCTTTCAGCTCCTTCTTATTGTCAGCTTTTGCTGCTTTAACCACATCTGCCGCAATAAGGATATGTTCTCGCAAGAGCCCGGCCAATTGTTTACCCGCTGCTTTACCATAATAAGAAGTTATGGCATCCCCTATATCCTCTTGGTTTTGCAGCAACCGCTTGGTGGTTACTTGAAGAGAGGGCATATCCGCTATGGCATCAATAAGATAATTGCGTGTCCACCATACATGATCTGACCAGAGTCTGCGCATAGCGGTTTTTAATGCACATCGTTTCTCGCTAATAGGACTAGAATTTCTTTGTTTTGCACCATGTTGACTGGCATAACAGCCGCCGACAGCTAACAACGCTGCGGCTAAGTAAACTCTACGGCTAAACATGAGACCTCCTCAACGAGAAAGGGACAGATATTTTGCAAGACATACGTAAGGGTACATAAAACGTGAAGCTAACTGCTAGAATAGATATACAAGAAGATAGAGAATGAAGACCTGTTTTTATTCTGCCGCGACAAGGTCTTGGGTACTGCTCTGCCAATCCCTCTACCAACATGCATAATCAATAGCGCCGCAAGCGATTCATGCTCAAAAGTTGTAGAACAAGAGGCTCGTTGCAACAAGCTAACATTGGACGCCCTGGCCACGCAAACCCATCAGCTCTTGTTTTATCTGCAGTTTATCTGCATGCTTTTATAATCAGCCATGCAGATAAGGAGCCATTATTATGCCGATAAAGTTCACCCCAAACTACGTTATTACCCCAAAAATAATGGGGTATCTTATGCGCATTGAGGCAGCAAAAGAAAAAGTGTTACATCTGCCTTTAACTCCCAATGTCCTGAGATCTTTGCGAGAAACAGCCCGCCTGTATACCACACACTATTCGACCATGATCGAAGGTAATAGGTTGACAGTTGATCAAATTGAGACCGTATTGCAACACAAGGGGCACTTTCCTGGGCGCGAACGGGATGAGCATGAAGTAAAAGGCTATTACGAAGCTCTCACGCACATAGAGCAATGGGCCGCACACGACAAGCCAATCACTGAAAATGCTATTCAAATAATTCATGCCTTGGTTATGTCGAATGGGAAAACTAAGGTTAAGCCAACGCCCTATCGCGATGGCCAGAACGTCATTAAAGACAGCAGAACGAGAACGATCGTGTATATGCCTCCAGAAGCTGGCGATGTTGCACCACTGATGAGCGCAATGATCTCCTGGATCAACGAAAGTACCGATCTACCATGCCCCATTGTTGCAAGCATTGCTCATTACCAATATGCAACTATCCATCCCTATTATGATGGCAATGGCAGAACAGCACGCTTGTTGACGACCTTTATTCTACACAAGGGCGGCTATGGCCTAAAAGGCCTATATTCTTTAGAAGAATATTACGCACGCAATTTAAACGCTTACTATGAGGCTATTAGTGTTGGCGAATCACACAACTATCATATGGGACGCGCTGAAGCGGACATTACGCAATGGATCGAATATTTTACGCACGGCATGGCAATCGCCTTTGAGAATATCATAAAGTATATGGCTCAAGAGGATCAACACAACTCGAGTGACCAAACAACACTGATCAAGCAACTTGACCCAAAACAGCGCAAGGCTCTGGAACTATTTCAAGAGTTTGAAACGATTACGAGTCAACAGATTGGTCACTTGTTTGGGTTCAAACCGCGTACGAGCGCAGCATTGTGCGCAACCTGGACAAAAAACGGTTTTCTAGAAATCGCCGACCCGTCCAACAAGGGCAGGAAGTATACGCTGTCAAAAAAATATCAGGAGTTGATTAAGACAAGGAAATAGCTTCTGGAATAGAGGAAAACAATTTATTTTTGAATCATCTTAAAAGAATGGCGCCAGCCATGCGTAGCTTGCCGAAGCGGAAGCGGCGGATAAGCGAAGTATGGAGGAGAGAGTGGGATTCGAACCCACGGTCCCTTTCGGAACAACGGTTTTCAAGACCGCCGCATTCGACCACTCTGCCATCTCTCCGACATTATGAGTGTTCAGAAATAAAGTGTACCAATTTTACAACAGAAATCAATCACAAAAAAAGCAGCAATTGTGGTTTTGCTCCCTATTTTGACCAGGAGCCCCCTCAAAGATCTTTTGCTAAAAGAGTCTCTTTTGTGATACCATCAGACTCTACGCCAGACAATACGAATTATACACGCTGCGTGTATAGGTTATTTTTTTGTTTACAACTATACTCCAGGGACTTTAGACTGAACAAAAAATACGCACACAGCAAAGGGAGAAATTATAATGATTACAGGACTCTTGGCAAAAATCTTCGGCACGAACAATGCTCGTCAATTGCGGCAACTGCAGCCAATTGTGGTACGTATTAACTATTTTGAACCACAGATCAGCAGCCTCACCGATGAAGAACTCCGCGGAAAAACGAATGAATTTAGGCAACAACTCAGTCAAGGTAAACAGCTTGATGATATCCTCCCAGAAGCCTTTGCGGTCGTGCGCGAAATGTCGAAGCGCAAACTTGGTCAACGCCACTACGATGTTCAATTAATCGGCGGCATGGTACTGCACAGTGGTAAAATTTCTGAAATGAAAACGGGTGAAGGTAAAACCTTGACCGCAACGCTTCCTTTATATCTCAATGCACTCGAAGGCAAAGGAGCCCATCTGGTCACCACCAACGATTATTTGGCTCGACGCGACTCAGAATGGATGGCTCCCATCTTCAACGGCCTTGATTTGAGCATCGGCTGCCTACAAAACAGCATGGACGATCACGCGCGAAAACAGGTGTACGGTAAAGATATTCTCTATGCTACCAACAACGAGCTTGGCTTCGATTATCTGCGCGATAATATGAAATTTCGCTTAGATGATTACGTGCAACGGGATCTTAATTACGCCATTGTCGACGAGATAGACTCTATCTTAATAGACGAAGCGCGCACACCACTCATTATCTCCGGTGCCGCTGATAAAAGCAGTCGCCTGTATGAAGAGGCCAACAGAGCCGTCAAACGACTTAAAAAAATTGAAGACTTTGAAGTTGATGAAAAGGCACGCTCGGTACAACTGACCGAATCGGGTAACGACAAACTTGAAAGCTCCTTTAATGTTCAAAATTTATACGCGATAGAAAACATCACACTCTTGCACCACTGTATGCAAGCGCTCAAGGCACATGCGCTGTTCAACCGCGACGTTGAATATGTGGTACGCGATGGCGAAGTTTTAATTGTTGATGAGTTCACTGGTCGTATCTTGCCAGGGCGCCGTTATAGCGATGGTTTGCATCAAGCAATTGAAGCTAAAGAAGGTGTTGAAATAGAACGAGAAAGCCAAACCTTAGCTTCTATTACATTGCAAAACTACTTTAGATTATATAAAAAACTATCCGGCATGACCGGAACTGCTGCTACCGAGGCTGAAGAATTCCATAAGATTTATAAGCTGTCGGTCGTTTCAATACCAACCAATAAACCGATGATTCGTAAAGACGAACCGGATCTTATTTTTCTCAACAAGAATGCTAAATATTTGGCTATCGTTGAAGACATAAAGAAACGGTACGAAAAAAAACAACCAGTACTCATCGGCACAATCTCGATTGAAACGTCAGAACTACTGAGTACCATTTTGAAATCAAGTGGCGTTGCTCATGAAGTGTTGAATGCAAAACAGCACGAACGAGAAGCCGACATTGTTGCTCATGCAGGAGAGCCTGGTCATGTTACCATTGCTACTAACATGGCCGGACGTGGAACCGACATAAAACTGACTGCTGCTTCGGTTGATGCAGGCGGTTTGTATATTTTGGGTACCGAACGGCATGAAAGCCGCCGCATTGACAATCAGCTTCGTGGTCGCTCAGGTCGTCAAGGGGACCCTGGCGAATCACGTTTTTATATTTCACTCGAAGATGATTTGATTCGTGTCTTTGGTGGCGACAACCTCAAAAAGAACATGGAACGTTTTGGCATGAAAGAGGATGAAGTTATTGAATCTCCTTTTGTGTCGAAACAGATTGAACGTTCACAAGAAAAAGTTGAAAAACAGAATTTTGAGATCCGTAAAAATCTGCTCGAATATGATGACGTTCTTAATCAACAACGCATGGTCGTCTATCGCTATCGTCGTGACATTCTTGATAGCCACGAACAGATTTATGACCTAGTACGCGACCTGATTGTCGGCGCAGTACAAGATGCTGTATCGTTCCATACACGCCATGAGACAACAACTGAACTGCAACGTCAAAAGACCTTTGAAACGCTCTCTATCATGACCAGCTGCCCAGTGGCAGAACTTGAACGTGTTGCAGGCAATACAAAGAGCAGCGATGAGCTCACCACAACGTTGATCAACTACTTGCTTGAGCAATACTCTTTATATCGCGGGCAAGAACAGCATGAAGTCGTACGAGAAGCTGAAAAATGGTTATTGCTTGAAACAATCGACAACACCTGGAAGCAGCATATGTTCAACCTTGATCACCTGAAAGAGGGTATCGGTTTGCGTAGCTGGGGCCAAAAGAATCCGTTAATCGAATATAAGCGTGAAGCATTTGGCATGTTCCAAGACATGATGCGTCAGGTCAAGGCAGACATTGTGCATCATATATTCCATCTGAACCTTGAACATTTTAATCAACGCAGCCTTGAAGAGCGTCGCCAACGAGAGCTTGATGAAGTGAGCTTAAGCGCTACAGCTGCTGGCCAAGACCAGCAGGTTGAACAACGCCGCGTTGAAGATAAAGTGGGCAGAAATGAGCCATGCTCATGTGGTTCAGGCAAAAAATATAAAAAATGTTGCGGTGCATAAGCACACTTGAGTAAACTGACCCCTGATACGGAAAGCAGCTGGTTATAAAAAATCAGGCTGACAAAACATACGTTTCAGGGGAACATGGTATGAAGCGGATCTCCTTACTACTCTGCATTCTGTTTGGCGCAAGTCTGACGACGAACATTGTCTGTTCTGATGGGCAGCCTGATGACGACGAGTACACTGTAGACGAATCTGATGACAGCGAAGATGAGACTGAAGAACCTGCACCAGCTGCAGAAACCAGCTCTGTGAGCTCACAACAAAGCGCTGCACCTACAAGCACAACCACACCAGATACGAAAACAAATACCATTGCGTCCACCATTGCACATGCTCTCTCTGCAACCACTCTCGCTACACCTGCACCAGAAGAAAAGACATCCACACCTGCTACCGATACTCAAGCGCCAAAGAGCACAGCAGAAAATCAAACTACTGCTCCTGAACCAGATACTAATACAACGACAGACAATACAGAGACTCCAGCGCAAGCAATCGTTTCAAGTTCCGCTCCCTCTACCGAATCCGTATCAAAAGAGCATGATACCATTCAAAAGACGGATGCATCGCAAGCCCAGGTTGCAGCAGAACAACCCTCCACGCCAACAAAAACAGAACAACAAGAGGCTGTTACTCTGCCCGCTCTACAAACGATTGAACAAAAAGAAGCTGCGCCTATAAGCCCTGTCCCTGATGAAACAGCTACACCATCAGAACAGCAAACTGTTGCCGAAACTCCTCAACTGCCAGTAGCTACCCCTAGTGCTGCACCAGTTGCCGCTCCTACCATAACAGCTTCTCAAGTCATACCCACTCAAAACTCTCCTTTGCTCTCACCATGGACTAGTGACTTCAATCTCTCACCAGGCAAACCGCAGAGCATCTCTGCGCAAGAGATTGCCGATCAAATGCGAGCTTTGCCTTCATCACAAGTGCCGACAGTAGAGCAAGAGCTCGAAAATACCGTACTCACCGGGCCATTAACAGGAAAATCGCTCAAACAAACAATGACGCAGCTAGCACCACTTATTATGACGCGAAGCGTTGAAAAAGCGGTTGAACAGTTTACCAATTTGCCAGCAGACAGAGCATTAGAAATTCTTGAACATCTTATCAAGACAAGCCGAACCGATTTTTCAAAAAAAGGGAGTGGTCGCCCTTTTGAGATTAAGCGCAACGACCTCTTGCAGATTATTTTTGGCGTTGCCAGTCAATATCGCGATCCTGCTGTGTACAAGTCCTTCTTTAATCTTATCGATCAGTATCCAGGGCTTGAGCATGGCATGCGCCCCATACTCTTTGTTTCAAGTATCAGCAGCTACCCGGTACTTATACCTGATGTAATCGAGTGGTTAGAAGACAAAGGGCATACGAACTGCGTCGATGAAACGGCACGGTATGCCATTGATCGTACCAGCGGACGCTCATTGAGAGCTCTCGCCGCATACGCGCCTGCACTGCTAAAACCGTTACTTGGGTCACTATTGCTCTATGCTATCGGCGAAAAAAAATCGCGTATCATAATAAGCGCAC
>CAZHJT010000005.1:47855-48615 GCA_964533545.1 uncultured Pseudomonadota bacterium
CTAACGTCAATTATCAAGACCCATCAGGATATACACCGCTGATCAAAGCCGTAGAGATGGGAGATCTTGCCATTACCAGACTACTCATGAGTAATGGTGGCGACAGCGACCTTGTCGTGAAAGATGAAGTTGGCTCTGCATGGCAAAAGGCGAGCGAGCTCCATAACGAGCTTATCACGCAATATCTGGAAGCTCAGTATGCCAAGCAGCCAAGAAAAGCGCTTAAGACGAGTAGCTTTTCAGATATAAGGGAACCAACTGCTCACTGATGTTTTCCTGCGCACACCATTGTTGATACCCATTGGTAGCAACGATCTGCAATGAACAGGTTTCAGGATTTGGTGTGGAAATATAGACTCGGTTGCCAAGCATCTCGCGGATCAAGGCTTCATGCAAAGGCACGCCATTGCCAATAAAGCGAATGGTTGTTTCCGGCAACTGCTGCAAAAAGGATGTGATCTCTTGGCTACCGTATAAGATGCCCGTCGTTATCTGACCATGCGTATCAACAGCATAATAGAGATCGCCGCTATAAGCATTGAGTAATGCCACCGTCACGGGGTATTCTGGATTGCGATATTCATCAAGCAATGCCCGCAGTCCATCTACCGCAACACATTTGATGTTCTGTGCCATGGCAAGACCATTGACCGTTGCCAATACCGTGCGTAGCGTGGTAAAAGGTCCGGGGCCAGCATTGGCCACAATATAATCGATCTGACTGCTGGTTATGCGATGACGCTTGCAGAGTTCGGCAAGG
>CAZHJT010000006.1:0-13648 GCA_964533545.1 uncultured Pseudomonadota bacterium
TAAAAGCTGGTACAAAAGTAAAAAACATACGGCTGGTCGATGAGGATCATAATATTGATTGCAAAGTTGATGGATTTGGCAAAGTTGGTTTGAAATCTGAGTTTGTCAAAAAGATATAGCAGATGATCTACAGCAAGACTCGTTAAGCTGTGCACAAAAACATCCATTCGAGTCATCCCCGTGGAAACGGGGATCCGGTGTGCGTGCCTCTTTCGGCCCATTCATCAGTTAAACTGTGGCGGACAGAGATGCCGCGCATACGTTTGTCGATCCAGCCTTTATCGTAACCCTTTTTCTCGTACAACCCTTTAGCTCGATCCATGGCAAGTTCAGGGTTCTCAATTTCTTCTATGCGCTCTTTGCCTATTTTTGCCAGCCATTGCTTAAAGGGTTCTGCTTTTGGCGATGGAATCGATTGTATGATACGGAAGATTCCTTCGGTATTGGCGCAATCGGTTTCGCGTTTTTTTCCATCCGGGGCAGTTAGTTTCAACTGCCGACAAATTGTCGACAAATCGCAACCTTTTTCATTTATTTTTATAGTCTGCCAATACTCAAGAACATTGTCAGTTTCGGCAAGAACAGCAATAAAATCAAGGACAGAAAACCACCATTCGTTTTTATGGAAAATTTTTCTGATTTGCTTGTTATCCAAAAGTGGTGCTGTTGTTAATGTATGTTGTGACATTATAATTTTCATCCAATCGGTAATGTCATAGCAGTTTTAAAAAAGGGAGAATATATATTTTAAAAATGTTTTTTGATGCAATCAAAGCAAAGATCATTTTTACTAAGAGTTTTAAACTTATCTTTATTTTTCTTCGCTCTACGCATATTTTGTGAATTTTCTGACGGCGTTACCCATTTACAATTAGAAGGCTCATAATCTTTATCATTATCTATTCTATCTATTTGTGCGCCTTTAAAAGGAGGCTGCCCCATATCTTCATAATAATTTAAAAATACAAGCCATCTATCACAAACTTTAATGCCTCTGCCGCCATAATCTTCATATCTGGGATCACTTTTTCTGTAACATCTACGTTTCATCAAATACCATCGATTATAAATTGAAGATTCGGCTAAGCCATTGCTAGTTCCCCTGATTTTATCCCAGCAAGGCCGACAATTTTTGCTCGTTTTGCTGATAGGCTTGCCACATTTACAAATCATATTTATCCCTGGTTCAGCTTGCGCCAGTAAGCGCCAGCATCGGGACTTCCAGTAAGAAAAGAAGTAACATCAACAACGGAGAACCACCACTCATTCTCGAAAAAAATGCGTCTGATTTGAGACCCTTCGAATATTGATATTTTGGTTATAGTGGTCATAGTAAATAGATCCAATTTAAGCAGTTTTACGAATATATCGTCGCTCTACAATGCCTTGAGAGTAGTGTTTTACTGCTACTTCCTGCATGCCATAAAAAACACTAGACGGGAGCGCAATGCCTTCGTGCAGCGTCTTTGGTATTATGGTGATAATGCACTCATCTATGAGATTATGTGCTTTAAATCCGGCTACCAATTCCGCACCGCCAAGTAGCCATACACGTTTAATACGTTGATCTCGATTAATAAGACGCAGGTACTCTTCTATGCTCGATACAAACGTGACATCGGTACGATCTGTTGTCATTGGTTCACGAGTAAATACATACATGTGCTTGCCACCATATGGTAAATCTGGCACAATCCCTGACTCGATAAATGAAAGTGTTTGCAAAAAAGTACGACTTCCTTGTGCGATGACATCAACTGAATTAATAAACGTTTCAAAACCAAAATCTTCACCTTCTGGCGCTTCTTGTGGAAGCCAATCAACACTTCCGTGTTTATCAGCAATGAAGCCATCTTGACTGGTTGCTATATAAAGGATTGTGTAAGCCATGTGATTTCCCTGTTTGTTGGAGCTTTTTGAAGAAAACGATGGGCAGTAAGTAGATGTATGATTTTTGGATTTACTTGGTGTGCCCGATCAGATTATTTTAGCAACTTTGGGAAGGAGTTTCCTTGATGGTTTCATTGCTTCAGTAATGTCTGTTTCGAGCTGTGGATCCCAGCCAGCATACGCTATAACAATCGGTGTAAAAATTGGCGGTAAATGCAATTCTATTACTGTTTTTTGAATCTCTTTAACTTTGGATGTAGCGACAATAATCGAGTCAAAATTAGCAACTTGAGTTGGGTGAGTTCTCTGTAACTCCTCACGCGCTGTTTTGTTACACCAATTCTTCAATGTCCTATTACATTCTGCTAACATTAAAGCTGCTGCCTTCATTGGAAAAAATGCTACTGGATCTTCACAAACACGATGCAATGGAGTATCGCCATTAATATCTTGAATATCTGGATTGCAGCCTGCATTACACAACAAAGAAATAGTCTCTCCTGTTTGATTTGAATTGAATGCATGAAAATGGAGAGCGGTTCTCTTTTCTACGTTTTCTTTTTGGACGTCTGCCTTATTGCGCAGAAGTAACTTGACTATATCTGAGGATGAAGTTCTCATTAATGGGGTCCATTTTAAATGACGTTCTTGATCATTAGCGCTAGAGCCATTTTCTAAGCAAGTCTTGCACAGCTCAAAATGGTTTTTAAAAGCAGCTCTTTGTATAGTCGATTCACCCCATTTCGCTTGAAAATTTGGGTCTGCATGCGCTGCAACTAGTACGCATGCCTGACCCAGATTTTCAAGCTCTAAAGTTTTTTTCAGTTCTGCAGTTTTTTCTTGGTCATACGTACGCTTCACTGATGAGGGTTCTGAAGGAAAATTTTGGTAAAAAGTAGAACAACATATCATGATAATTGAGAGTGTTTTATTTTTCATACATATCCTTGTTGTGTGCGGTTGAACTATTTCAATAACTTCATAGTTGAATCCATTATAATGCAGTTATTACAATGACCTCAGGGAATTTTTGTAGGAGTGATTTGGCGAGTTCGATTATGAATAATTATTGTGCCCGATAGGATTCGAACCTATGACCTACGGATTAGAAATCCGTTGCTCTATCCAACTGAGCTACGGGCACAAAAAGATTAGGCTCTTAGTATAGCCTATTTTTATAGAATCAATCAATATCAACATCTTTGACAATAGCACGAGCGATGGAGCGCGGCACAAAAAGTGTATTAAACTCCTGCACAATGGTGTGCAAGCGAGCTTCAATGTCGGCCGCAACATCTTGTGATTTTGCAATCGACTCATAGAGGTCCGGGTAGACAGAGTTGATATAGCTGACGCATTGCGTTGCATAGGTGCGTACATCGCGCAGCGGCACATGATCTAAGAAGTTCTCACGCATTAAAAAGAGCATAATCGTTTGGTCAATAAAATTATAAGTGGCGTATTGTGCCTGCTTGAGCAGCTCTACAGCAATAGCGCCACGGGCAAGATTCTTTTTAGAAACCTCATCAAGCTCGGTGCCAAACTGCGCAAAATCAAGCAGTTCATGATATTGTGCTAGATCGAGGCGCAATGCCTTGGTCATGCGCTTGATCGCCTTTGTTTGTGCAGCACCGCCGACACGTGACACTGACAATTCTAAGTTGATTGCCGGTCGTATGCCTTGGTTATAGAGGCGTGTGTCCAGAAATATCTGTCCGTCGGTAATAGAAATTAAGTTCGTTGGAATGTATGAGGTGATATCATCCCCTTGTACCTGCACAATAGGCAACGCAGTCAAAGAGCCGCCTGAAGTGATTTTGCCAGCACGCTCAAGAAGGCGTGAATGGAGGTAGAATACATCACCCGGAAAGGCTTCTCGGCCAGGAGCTCGTCGCATCAACAACGACATTTCACGAAACGCAACGGCATGATTGCTTAAATCATCGTAAACAATCAACACATCGCGACCTTGATCGCGGAAGTACTCGCCAATGGTGCAGCCAACATAAGGCGCCAAATATTGATTCAATACGGCGTCGCTTGAGTCGGCACAGACCATGGTGGTATATTCCATGGCGCCATTTTCTTCAAATAAACGTGCCAAACGCGCAATGCTTGCTTGGCGCTGACCTACTGATACGTAAATACACAAAACGTTTTTGCCACGTTGATGCAAAATGGCGTCCACCGCAATAGCCGTTTTACCGGTGCCGCGGTTGCCAATGATCAGCTCGCGCTGGCCCTTACCAATCGGTATTAATGCGTCGATGGCAAGAATTCCCGTTTCCAGAGATTCATTGACCGGAGAGCGATTGATGATCGATACGACTGGTGTTTCTATGGGGCGGAACGTATCGGTTACTAGATCACCTAATGCATCTAATGGCACCCCAACTGGACTTACAATGCGTCCAATGAGGGCATCGCCGACAGGCACTTGAAACACAGAGCCTGTTCGTGTGACCACTTCGCCGACCATGACGGGGATGGCGTTATAGATTAAGAATACTACAACCGAATCATCGTCAAGGTTGAATATGATACCTCGATTGCCGTGTTCAAACTCTACCAATTCGCCATACATAGCATTCAGTAGTCCGTGCACGGTACACATGCCATCACCAACCTGGATCACAATGCCCGATTGCTCTACTGGTGTGTGAGAAAGATTTTGTAATGCTTGTTCAAACAATGAGACAAGATCCGTGCTTTTTACGTCCATGTAATCAATCCTTTAACGCCTTTAACGAATAACTTTGCGGCTGATTTCAGCTAGATAGCGCCGTATGGAGTATTCCCAAAATAGATTGTCTCCAACAACGCGAATACCTGCTATCAGTGATTTGTCTACGCTGTACTGTTTCATCAATGTATGGTTAGTTGCATGATCAAGGAAGCGATTTAACGCTGCTTTATTCTGCTCTGACAGAGGATGTGAGCTGATAATTGCGCAATCAAACGTGCCATGACGAATTTTATATTGTTCGCCTATATGCGTTAACACGGTTGGCAAAAGCTCAAGCCGATTGGCATGTGCCAAAAGATGCACGAGCTGTTTACAGGTCTCAGGCATTCCCATCTGCTTGCACAAATCGGTTATACGGGCAGCTGCATGGGCGGTATCCAGATAGGGTGTCAATGCCAAGGATAAGCGCCGTTTGTGGGCATCAAAAAAAGCTGCTGTGCGGCAGAATGTTTGAAGATTCTCTGGGGTAATTGAAGTATCAAAGAGATTTAAAAAGGCATCGGCATACCGGATAGCAAGCCTATTTTGTGTGTAATTCATGCCGCTGGCTCGATTCGATCACACAAAGCAGATAAAAAACGGTTCGCCTGCTCAGGTGATGAAAAGGTTTTTTCTAGCAAGATACGCGTTTGTTCACATGCCGTAGGAACCACGTGCCGCGCTACATACATTTCTTGGATAGTTGCTTGTTGCAGTTGTCTATGGTGGCGAGCAGTCAACATAAGCTTTTTATGACGAGTGTGTTCTTCCTCTTTCTTTTTCTCTTGGACAGCATTCCATTGAGCCATTGCTGTTGTAAGATGCTCAAAAAGAACCGCTTGGTCCTTAATCTTTTGATCGAGCTCTTTTTGGTGTTGAGCCAACAGCTCCTTTTTATCCTCAAGGGCTTGTAGAGACTCATGTTCTTGTTGAACTAAATCATGCAGCCACCGGAGCCCTTTTTTTCGTAGAACATGAGTAACCATGCCAATTGCTAGTAGGAGCGCTATAGCTTGTGCAAGGACGCTATAAAAATGACTTACATGAACAATCGGGCCGCATGTCATACTCGATCTCCAATTTTTTTGAGTGCTGTCACCGCCTGTTCGATTCCTTGTGCAATCTCATTATCAGAAAAGGTTGGGACATGCAGTGGCGGGACTATGTTTGTATCCTGGATTGACTGCAGATGCAGCTTCTGCGCAGGTTCATGTTGGGCGAGCTTGTATTGACACGCTTTCCAGTGTTCATCCTGTTCAAGCCTTTTCTGCTCAAGAATGACCGTGCGGTCTACAATGGCCGATACAAGAGAGTCGGCATACTCTTTATCGGCTTTGGCATCAGTTACGGCACGGTTAAAAAGGCCATAGCGCAAAATAAGGTATGCACATAAAAAATTAATCGCCTGCACGACAAGCGTTATATTTAATTCCATGCCGTTAGAGCATCTTTCTTAGAAAGAGCGTACCAGGGGTACGCGTGCACTCAACCAAAGCGAAACAATAAAATAAGAGAAATAATAAAACAATAAATGGCAGACGTTTCAACAAGGCTGAGCGCCATCATCATGGTAACTCTAATGTTGCCTGCGCTTTCCGGATGCTTGCCCATGCTTTCGCAGGCTTTCATACCGATTAGGCCTTGGCCTAGCGCTGGTCCCACACTTCCAAGCCCCATGGCAAGAGCGGCTCCTATATAAACGGCGGCTTTAGCATATGAATCTTCCACGCGTAAACCTTTCATCTTTTATGTTTATCTTAGACCATGCGGTAATAATGCTACCCAACATTAGATTCTGTTACAAGAAAAGGCTGTTTTTTATTAAAAAATCTTTTAATTTTGTTCAGAAAGCCCGTGGTTGTCGCAGTAAACTCTCATGGGATCGCGTGTTTTTGAAATAAATATAAAATAAGCTAAACTTAATAAAAAGATACAAAATAATCTTTTTCACAGCAATAACTAAGCCATTTACCGCTTTCAGCGCTTAAATTATCACCCATAACAGAAAAAAGAGCTTATGACGTTTTTTTCAAGAAAAAGTATAATAATTGTATTTTTGCTGTTCGCTGGTCTGTGTAACAATCATACGTATGCACAGGATGATTTTAGTGACTTTGATGAGGATGCTTTTCTGAGCGAGCAAGAGGCTGATCAGTCTCGCGCTTGTCCAACGCCACCGGCGCCTATCGCGGCTTTGGCCGTACAGTTAGGCCTCGATCAGCTTTTACAAGAGAATTTCTATCTAGGCACCTACCCGCTCAATGCGCGGTCGCTGCTTACGCTCCCTATTTTTCTGCCCTTGAGGGATCCTGCCGCTTGTTATGGCTGGACCGTTGGGAGCCATCTTTTTTGGAACCAGACGTCTTCTATGTTCTTTACCCGTAAAAGCTCTGCGCTCTGCTCCTATCTGGGTATTAATGAGCCGGGTCTTTTGGATAAGTTGAGCGCTATCACCATTATCGAGTCGCTAGGTGTTAAGCCCGAAAAGATATTGCCCTTGTTCAAAAACATGACTATCAATGAGCGACGTTTAGGCTTTATGCTCCATGCTCAACGCCAGTATGAACGGCTAGGGGTGCGTATTACCACGCCGGTCTACTATTTTGAGCGCAACTTCTTTTTAACTGAACAGGAAAAGACGGCGATCGAAGATGCGCTGGGGCAGACTACCGATGCCGAGCAGATGGAGTTTGCGCGCAAGCATCTTATTTGTGACAAGATTGGGTTGGGCGATACGCGGGTTGTGGTTGATTATAAGATCTGCCCAGATGCGCTCATCAACTCTGCAGCAGGTCTGTTTTTTACCGTGCCCACAGCTGTTCCTTTTGCCAGCGGTCTTCTTGGATCGAGCTTTAATAAAGATTGTAAGCCGCCAGTGCTTAATTTTGTGCAGCTTTTTGATCTTGTTGTCTGTGAAGGAGAACAGGGCATAGAGAAAGCACAAAAAATCGGTGAAAATTTTGTGCTTGGAGCGCTCGACACATTTTCTGCCGTTGTCCTCAATAGGCCCTTGGGTAACTATGGCCATTTTGGCATTGGGGGGCAATATACTTCACAGACTCCGCTGCATCTCTTTGTAAAAAGGCCATGGGCTGAGCAGGTTGTTTTTAAAAGCCGCATATCATTAGAATATTTCTTGCCAGCTATGGAAAAGCGCTTTTTTATTCAATGCAATAAGGCTGCCGATTTTGCGGCAATGGGTCTTAACCGTCCAAAAGAGCAGATTTTGGCTCAGATAAACAGTGACCCTGCGTATGCGCAGCAGGTATTGGCGTTCTTAGAAAAAGAGTTAACCGAAAAGTTCTATCCCTTCCCATTCCAAGCCAAAGTATGGCCGGGTGTTGCTTTCCAGTGGACGAGCAAGGCTTGCTACGAGGCGAATAAGTGGGGGATCTATCTTGGTACTGATACATGGGCGCGTACGGGTGAAAAGATAACCCATGTGAAAAATCAGAATGTGCCAAACCTTACTGTGTCAAAAGCGCAGCAGCACTTTAATTATCAAAGCAAAATGTTCGGCGGTCTCTATTATAAAATGGCCCGCAAGAATAAAGATATAACGCTTTCGTTAAATGCTGACGATACTGTTATTAGTTCTGGTATTGGGCAAGATTTTACGGTATCGTTAAATCTAGAAATTAATTTTTAATATTACCTGTTTTTTTAGGGAATGAGTTATGATTACGCACCGTATAAAAAAGGCTTTTCTAGTACCATTGTGTGCTTGCCTCTCCCTTTTTTCTGTCAGCAAAGCAGATGAGATCAAGAGTGAATCTTGGAACTTAGCAGCCCATAATCCTGGCGTTGCTGCTGTATTAGAGCTTTCTGATGGTTTGCCTGGCTGTATGAACGGGCAGAAGATTCGCGCTAATAAGCAATGGACAAAACAGCTGCGTGAAATGGTCTATGGGATCAAAAAACCTAATGGGCAGCATGTTGGGCTCTACCTGTTTCAAGGCGGCCTGTGTTCTGTAGCAGAGCTTGCCGAGCTTGAAACGTTGGCTATGAAGGATGGGTTGGTTGAAATGCTCGCTGAGCTTGCGGCTGTGCGCGAAACGGTAAAGCAAGACTTTGATGTCAAAGTTGAGCCATTTTCAGAGGCAGCAAAAGGGTTCAAAAGTCTTATTTTTATGTTGATCGAAGAATCGTGCAGATTGCGTGGTCGTCACTCGAGCTTCTTGTTAACCTGGGGCAAAGTGGAAGATAATGATCGCCAGCTGTTCCATGACAAAATGAGATCATTTGCTGATCTGAAAGAGTTCTTTGAGGACATGATCCATTTCTTAGCAGATCTAGAGCATAGCTGCCCTAAAGGCCGCGCACAATACGAAGAGATGTTGCGCTTGTATAAAGAGCAAAAACATCAGCAGGCGGCAGGCAGAAAATAAGACTCTTTCTAAGAACGAGATCCAGTAACTAACTGTGTGTGGTGACATGAACGAAGAGCTCGAGCTGATTGGCACCATAGAACGTATTATGTTTCAAGCGGCCGATACTGGCTTTGCGGTATTTCAGGTGCAGCTGAATACGAATCAACCGATCGTTGCGCGTGGGTATTTGCACGCTCTTCATAAGGGTGAGCATGTAACGCTCAAGGGCGCTTGGGTGACGCACCCGAAATTTGGGCGTCAATTTGAGGCAAAAAGCTGCCTTGCTGTTGCGCCAACTACCACCATTGGTCTTAAAAAATATCTAGCATCAGGGCTTATCAAAGGTATAGGCCCTGTCTATGCTGATCGTTTGGTCGATCATTTTGGGGACAAGGTTCTTGATATCATAGCCAACGATCCAACGCGATTGCGCGAAGTGTCGGGCATTGGGGAAGGGCGCCTGCAAACCATTATCACCGCATGGCAGGACCAGAAAGAGCTTTCTCAGATTATGGTCTTTCTGCAAGATAAAGGTATTTCATCTGCCTATGCAATAAAGATTTATAAAAAATATGCGCATGAATCGATTGCGCTTTTAAAAGAAAATCCCTATCGCCTTGCCACCGACATTTGGGGCATCGGTTTTAAGATTGCCGATCAGATAGCGCAGAATATCGGCATAGCCCGTGACTCGCTCAAGCGATTTTCTGCCGGCATCATCCATGTGATTACTACCGTCGTTGGCAATGGGCACCTGTATGTGCGTCTTGATGAACTGAAAGAGCTTACGCGTACGTTGTTAGATCTTGCCGATGCAGACCAGCAGGAGATGCGAGAAAAGCGTTTGTCGCAGGCATTGCACGAGCTGTATGAGCAGCGTGAGGTGATCTTGATCACGTATGATCAGGAGCATTACATTACCTTGCCTACCTACTATTATGCTGAACAGAATATAGCAACTAAAATCAAAGAACTGCAGGCCTATCCGCATAAACAGAGCATTAATTTTGATCTTCTGGATACACGTGTACGTTTTGCGCAACATGAGCATGACGTGTCATTAAACGAAGAACAGCAAGCGGGTGTTGTAACCTGCCTCAAAAACAAGGTCACCGTCATTACGGGTGGGCCTGGGACCGGTAAAACGACGTTGATTAAAAAGCTCTTATATCTTTTAGACGCTGAGCATATTCCCTATAAAATCGCCGCGCCTACCGGCCGTGCGGCCAAAAGAATTACTGAAAATACTGGCCAAACAGCGGTTACCATTCATCGTTTATTGTCATTCGATTTTGCTACGTATAGTTTTACGCATAATGAAAAGAACTGTTTGCAGGTTGGCTTTCTGATTATTGATGAAGCCTCTATGCTTGACGTTTTTCTTGCCAATGCGCTCCTTAAGGCGTTGCCGCTGTCTGCGCACATTGTCTTTATTGGTGATATCGACCAGTTGCCTTCAGTCGGAGCCGGAAATTTTCTCAACGATCTTATAGCTAGTGGGTGCGTCCCTACCATACGGTTGAAGCATATCTTTCGGCAAGCGCAAGATAGTCTAATCATTGTCAATGCTCACCGTGTTAATAATGGTGAGTTTCCGGTATCCTCATTGCCCGATGCTAAACCCGATTTTATCTTTATCAAAGAAGAGGACCCCGCGCGGGTGCCTGAGCATTTGATGCGCATTTTTAATGGTGGTATTCAGCGACGCGGCATTAAGCAAGAGAATGCATTGGTCTTGGTCCCTATGAACCGCGGCGCTATTGGTACTCAGCTATTGAACCAGACATTGCAGCAGATTATTAATCCTGGTACCGGCATGGATATGCTTGTGCATGGAGGCACCACGTTCAAAGTTGGTGATCGAGTGATGCAGTTGCGCAACAATTATGACAAACTCGTCTTTAATGGTGATATTGGGCCTATTGTTGCCATCGACGTGCAGGATAAGACCTTAACGGTCTCCTATTTTGGGCGCTATGTTGTGTATGAATCGAGCGAGTGTGATGAACTTGTGCTCGCCTATGCGGTTACCATTCACAAAAGCCAAGGCTCAGAATACGAAGCAGTTGTAATACCCATTTTCATCCAACCTATTGTGCTTTTGCAGCGCAACTTGCTCTACACTGCCATTACGCGTGCAAAAAAATTCTGTATCTTAATAGGGCAACCTAAAGCGATTGGCATGGCGCTTGGTAATAACACCAGCACGGAACGTATAACCTTTTTGCAGCAGTATCTTACTACTAATCTTGTATGTCGGTGACCATGAACAAAAACACAACGTTCCGGGTCATCCCCGTGAAAACGGGGACCCAGGCTTTTAAAATTATGTTCTTTCTCATATCCTTGCAAGCGTACGCCAAACCCTATACCGTGATGCTCGATCCTGCAGGTGACGCACGCAACACCGGTCGCCTCATCGACGATACCTTCGAGCGTTCATTAACACTCAGCTGCGCACAACAGCTTAAACAGGAGCTTGAAGCGAATATTTCCGGTCTGCAGGTTGTAGTAACGCGATCGGCCGGAGAAACAATAGAGCCGTTACAGAACGCTCATTTTGCCAACAGGCTTGGTGTTGATCTTTTTATCCGCATACAGGTTTTTCAAGAGCATACAGCACGAGATACCATCAGCATCTATACGGTTTCATGGGGTGACGAATGCGTCGTGCGCATGAGCGATATGACCTTTGTGTCGTATGACAAGGCGCATCTTAAGAATTTTGACCGTACCAAGACGTTGGCATCTAGCCTGCATGCAGCATGTGAGAAACTCATGCCCGGCAGCTGCATGGGTATTTTTGCAATTCCCTGCCGTCCTTTGCTTGGTATTATTGCGCCAGCGCTCTGCATCGAAGTTGGCCTCACGGCGAAAACTAGCTGGCCGTTGCACGTAAAAAATATGAGCATTGCGTTAATTGAGCTCATACGCACCGCTCAGGTATAAGCTTTTTAAGAGAACTGTTATGAATATAGTTGCCCGCGTAAGTATCGTCAGTTTCTGTATCATGCTTGGTGCATTATTTTGCGCCTACCAAAATGGCTGGTTTATTATCTGTATGCCGTTGACACAACGACACGCAGATCTGCATGAAGTCACAACGACCGCCGTGCAAAAGAAAGTATTGTTAAGCTGGTGGCATGATGCCGCATGGCATACCGAGTCGAGTGAGATCGTCTGGCCAGCAGATACCAGTTGCGCGCTCTATGCGTTGGTAAAGGCATGGCTCGTGTTACTTGATGAAGAGCAGGAGAATGCAAAATCGGTAGCTGTGCAGACAGCAATGTTGCCAAGCGGTAGCACAACAGCCTATATATCCTTTGATAGAAGCCCATTTGGCAAGCAGGATAGTATGTATGCGAAGCTACGTTGGTTTGATGGGTTAAGTAAGACGATTACAAGCAACGGCTTGTCGTGCACACATATTCAGCTGCTCGTGCAGCATAAACCATTGCTTGATGTCCATCTAGATTTTTCTCGCCCATGGCCCGTGGCGAGCTTTATAGACTGATATACCTGTAAGATCTTCTTGTCGCAGACATCATGAGAATAAACTTCTCACACGACTGATAATTGGCTTATTCTCTTGAGCAGCAATATCTGCTTTGACCTTAGCCATCAACGCGTTAAACTTTGTTTCAAATTCGGCATAGCGTATTGGATCAGCGCAGTGCAGTGGTATCGTTTTTATACCTAGGTCTGGGTCTAATCCCGTTTCGGGGGTCATGAGCATACGAAACTGCATATCATTTACCTTGCCAATCGATTGCGGGCGCGTGCGGAGGGTATCTTGAATGAAGTCAACATCATCAGTTTTTTTTGCATCGATTGAAAATTCTGTTTTAATACCATAGGCTCTTGTCGGTATTATCACTTGTGAGTGAACGCTCTTCGGTACTTTAATAACCCATAATTTCCCATAATCAGAAGATTCTTGATGCAATCTTTCTAGTGTGTCGAATTCTCTTTTATATTTTACGTAAAAGTCTCTCTTGCCAAAACAAGTAAAAACTCTTTCCAGAGAAAGATCTGGAGGTCGTACGCTTCGATCTATTAAGAAATAACTAGCGGTAGATTCTCCGCCATCACCCTCATTGCCAAAGAAAGCGGTATTCAGTGATAAAAGATATTTTTCATGGTGGGTTTCTTTCGTAGCGCCTCGCTTTTGAAGAGTCTTAATGAGTCTAGACTCATCGCTGGGAGTGTTGATTAAAGTGAGAAAATGTAAACGGAAGAATTCTTTTCTTTTTGGTGGATACAGCTCAGCGTATATTTTTTGAACAAGATCAAACTCCCATCTATGTGCATGGACGTATGAATAGTGAGTCTCTTGTTCTTTCACGCATTCTTTTTCTAATTCTACAACTTTTTTAACCATATTATTTAAGCGGGGCCGTCTAACATAGCTATCTTTGCAGGCGTTTGGCGTTGTATACAGGTGTGCAAGAGTAGGTGTGAGATTTTTATTGTCCGAGGTGCCTTTGAGCTGTTCAATATCTACCGCTTTCCAAAACAGATCATAATGGGTATCAACTGCATCACAGAGATTGTCTATTGCGTTGGTAGATTCTGCTGATCGCATATAATCAAGCAATTCTTCCTGCGCAGCTATTTTTTCCGGATCACTATCGAGCAGTTGCTTTAATCTATCTCGCTCTGA